>JALUZF010000111.1 GCA_027012135.1 Gammaproteobacteria bacterium | reverse complement strand
TAATTTACTTTATGAAGTAACTAAAATGCCATTAGATATTCACTGGGAAGAAATAATTGAATTCCAATTAAAATGTTTAAAATCAGGGGAAAATGGAGTGGGTATTCCTGATTTAATTATTGCTCAAAATGCAAAGCAAAATAATTGCACAATCTATTCTCTCGATAAACACTTTCGCCTTTTGAACAAAGTATTGAAGATAAACCTACATCAAATTGGGCTAACAAACTCATCCAGAGGGCTTTGAAAGCCCCTGATGAGGGCGGTTAGCTTGAAGAAGAATATCCCAAATACTTGACAAATTGTATTAAATTTTATACATTTGTTATATGGGTGATGAAAAATCAATTTACTGGGTAGGCTCTAGCTATAAAGATTTACTCTCCTTTCCAGTTGAAGTCAGGCAAGACGCGGGCTATCAATTGCACCGAGTTCAAAATGGGCTAAATCCAGAAGACTGGAAACCTTTTCAAACAATTGGCTCCGGAGTTAAAGAAATCCGCATAAGTGATGAAGGTAATGCTTTTCGCATCATGTATATTGCAAAATTTTCAGAAAAAATTTATGTACTTCATTCATTTCAAAAAAAATCACAAAAAACACGTTCAAAAGATATTGAAATAGCGAAGGCAAGATTTAACGCCGTACTTAAAGAGGAAAAATCATGAATAATATCGATACTACAATCACTCATGTAACCTCAGGTGATAGCAACATCTTTGAAGAGCTAGGATTTTCAGAGCAAGAAGCAACAAAATTAAAAATCAAAGCTCAGTTAATGTGCTCAATAAGCGAGTGGATTAAAGATAAAGAATTAAAACAAGAAGAAGCATCTCACGTTCTACATGTTACTCGCCCAAGAGTATCAGATGTTATGCGTGGTAAATCAGCAAAGTTCACAATTGATGCACTGATTGATATGATTGAAAGAACGGGTAAACATGTGACTTTCCAGGTAAATTAAAAGTCAAAAGAACCAACAATCAGCTGCAGTGGACGTTTTATACTCCATTTGTATTGTGACATTACGCTTCGATCCATTTTCCCACAATACAAACGGCTACTAAAACGCCGCTGAGCAAAGCGTTGAACAAAACCGCTTCGCGGTAGCGTTACTTTCCAGTCCTCTAAATTCTATAGTATTTCATATCAGAAGCTCCTTATAAACATTCGCAACTGACAAGCACCCGGCGGATACTAAGATCTCCTTCCATTAATAAAGGAGATTTACTATGACCCCTTTACGTCAAAAAATGATAGATCTGATGACGTTCAGACAGTTTTCACCTAAAACTCATCAAGCCTATCTGCATTCGGTGAGCTTACTTTCCCGTGCTTATCATCGTTCACCCGAACACATCAGTACCCAGGAAATAAAAGACTGGCTGATCCAGACGGCCAATGAAAGAAAATGGTCTGACTCAACCGTACATCAGATGTACAATGGTCTAAAATTCTGTTACCAGCAGGTTCTTGAGTGGCCTGATCATTTAGCCGGAATATTATTACCCAAACGAGCCCAAAAAATCCCGGATTTACTGACCCAGCGGGAAGTCGGTGCTATTTTACAGGCCACAACGAATATCAAGCATCTTACTCTGCTGAGTGTCTGTTATGCCTGTGGCCTGAGAGTCAGTGAAGTGGTGGCTCTGACGCCCCAGTCTATTGACCCTGACCGACACCTGATAATGATCAGGCAAAGCAAGGGCAAAAAAGATCGTCCAGTGCCCCTGCCGGACAGTGCCTTAATACAATTGAGACATTACTGGAGGCACTATCGACCCGAGCCGTATCGGTTTCTTTCCAACCATAAAAACCGGCCGTTAAGTATCAGTAGTGCACAAAAGCTGTATACTCAGGCAAAACGGCACCGCCGGCATCACCAAATCCGGCGGGATCCATAGTCTTCGCCACGCCTATGCCACCCATCAAATTGAACAGGGTTTGCCCATCCATCAACTGCAACGTATTCTGGGACATCAGAGTATTCATGTCACCTTGCGTTATCTGCACTGGACACCGACCAAAGAGCTGGGAAAAGCCGTTGATTTACTGGCTCAATTACCTTTAAAGTCCTTGATGAATAAATTTGAGCCTGAGGGGATAAACGATGAACAGTTTTGAACCCCTATCAGCGGATATGGCTCGGGTGATCCAGCAATTTTTACCGGCTTATCGTCAACGCTATAAACTCAGTGCGGAGCAAGCCAGTGTTTGTCAGAGTATCCTGCAGTGTCAGACTGAAGCATTGGGTGGAGAACCAGTACAGTGCAGTGCCTGTGGTTATGAGCAGGTTCTCTATCATAGCTGCGGTAATCGTCATTGTCCCCGTTGTAAACAACGAGCTTCACAGCAGTGGGAAGAAAAGCAGCTGGATGCGTTATTACCGGTACGTTATTACCATTTAGTCTTTTCGGCAACTGCTCCTGCGTTGCTCTACCTCCTGCATCCCTGCAGTCGACACTGCCGCATGAGTTTAATGGCTGGTGTCAACTGCATCCCAAAGTGATGTATGGCCTGTTATTCAGGGCCGTCTGGCAAACATTATCCCGCTTCTCCCAATCCCATCAACGCTTAAAGGGTCAGTTGGGAAGCACTTGTGTATTACATACCTGGGGGCAAAATCTGCAGTAGCATGTTCATATGCATTGCCTTATTCCGGGTCTGGCACTGAAGTCAGGACAGGATAGCATTGAAACCACAAACAGTGATTATCTATATCCGGTCAATGCCTTAAAAAAAGTGTATCGGGGCAAGCTGGTGAGTTTGCTCAGACAGGCCTGGCAAAAGGGCCTGTTGTTTCGTATTACCCATCCCAATGAAGTCAATGACATTCTGTCACAGGTTATGGCCAAAAGCTGGTCAGTTTATATCCGACCCTGTATTGAAAAACC
>JALUZF010000110.1 GCA_027012135.1 Gammaproteobacteria bacterium | reverse complement strand
TGAAAAACAGGCCGGAATTCTGGCCTTTTTCAGGGATAAGTACGGCTGGCAGATCAAGACCGTTGATATCAGCAGGAATATCAATGCCGCTGCCCGTTTCAATATCACCATCACCCCGACCTTGCTCCTCATCAAGAAAGGGCAGGAAAAATACATGACCGTGACCAGCGGAGTTATTGCCTTGTCGGAGCTGGAAAGAAAACTCTACCGGGCCATTCGCTACCTGCAGGGGAACACCCAGGGGGATACTTTCCTGATGTATGATTTTCAGAAGGGTTCTGCCTTTGACCCGGCATCAATTCTTGAGAAGGGCAGGCAGCCGTGGAAAATCACCGAATAGCTCCCGGATTATGCTAGGCCGTTGAGGACGGGATATTTCACATTTGACTTGTAACCAAAAAAAGATTACATATAGAATATATGAAATACCGAGTGATAATGAAAAGAAAAGTTGTCAAGGCCATCGGCAGGATGCCGAAAGCTGAGCAGAAGCGGCTGGCCCTGCTTGTTGATGATCTGACTGAAACAGGGCCGGTCCAGCCCGGTTGGCCCAATTACAGCAAGTTATCAAAAGAGGAATATCATTGTCATCTCAGCAGGAAATGGGTTGCCTGCTGGCGGTATGAAAAGGGAACCATTGAAATAGAGGTATATTATGCAGGCAGTCGCGAAAACGCCCCGTATTGATGTCAGGATAACCGGGGAAATCTCTGAAAAACTCCTGAAAACGCTTGCGGATGAATGCGGTGATGACCTGGTGATCATCACCGATCCGGATGAAGAGTTTGTCGATGCCTCGGAGACGGACTGGTACAGAGAGGCAAAGGATGAGCTGACGCCGGGTGAATCCCTGCGCATCTATCGACAGAATGCAGGCCTGACCCAGGAGGCACTGGGAAAAATGCTGGGTGATCTGCCAAGACAACACATTTCCAACATGGAGAATAACAGTCGGGCCATCAGTCTTGACATGGCCAAGAAGTTGGCCAAACTGCTGCACACTTCACCTACGCGGTTTTTGGATTTATGATTGTACAGATGTCCCGTGACAGTCACGTGACGTAACTCAGGAGAACAGACAAGAACAGTGTAGAGAAGAAAACAACAGTAAACAGTGTGAAAAAATTCGCATTACTACTGTTATATTTCATGTGCAGAACGGCACAGTTCCTGATGCGTTTCGCACATAGAATATCATTCCTCCACTGTTGGCTCCCGCCAGGGAATCTCTTCCCCTCTGATATTTCCATCCCCGCAGCTTGCCAGGTCACCCCCCTTGAAAAGAGTAAGTAGCAGACCATACTCTTCCAAGGGAAAACACCATGCAAATAAAAATACTTGTCGCTGCGATCATAACGACATTGATGCTTGCCGGTAATGCATCCGCTGCCTGGGTTGACGATTGGCTCAACCAGCGAACAACCACCTCACCCAACTATTTTTCCGGGCAGCAACGGGGTTATTATTCCGGCGGCAGTTTCAGTGCCCGCTGGCCGAACAGTGCTGATTATCCGGTTACAGTGGAAATGCCGCGAATCAAAAGCGGCTGTGGCGGGATCGACGTGTTCATGGGTGGTTTTTCCTTCATGAACACCGACTACCTGGTTGACAAGCTCCAGGGGATCCTGTCCGGTGCGGCCTCGGTGGCCTTTGACCTGGGCCTGAAGACGCTCTGTGAGCAATGCTCCAACACCATCAAAAATTTTGAGGCCATTTCCGACAAGCTCAACTCCATGCAGCTGGATGAATGCGCGGCAGCAAAAGAGCTGGTCGGAGTGGTCATGGATGAAAATGGCTTCCATTCCAGCGAGGTGATGAAGGAGAAACTCGGCACCGCCATTAAGGAAAATAAATTGGTTCAGGGGGTGTCGGAGATGTGGGATATCATCACCACCGAGGACAGGGCCAATAACAATGTGCCCCAGGCAGGAGATGTTGCCAGGGTAACCAATGGCTGCAATGCGGATATACGAAACACCTTCCTGTCCGGTGGTTCCCTGCTTGAAAACGTGGGCGGCAAGTTGGGTCTTCCGGCAGACTATACCAATCTTATCCGGGGACTGGTGGGGGATGTAAACCTGGAAGGATCGGCCAATGCCTACAAGGTTTCCTATGAAGCGCCATGCCCGGAAAACAATCCCGATGACATCAAGGCATTTACCAGTGGCGAGGTGTACACCAAAAATACCAGCGGAACCTGCAGCCGGATCACCGATACCAACCGAGACCTGCGGCAATACGTCCAAACGACGTTAACCGGCATAGCGAACAAGATTGAAAACAAATCCGCTCTCAGTTCCGCCGAAGAGACATTTCTTGCCTCAAATCCCCTGTCCGCTCTACCCATCCTGAAAACCGCAGTGGGCGCAGGCCTGCAGGAGGCGGCTGTTTCCGGTCTTGCCGATATTACCTCCAATGCCTATGCCCTGCAGATGTTGTCTGATCTCTATGTCCGGGCCGAGACCATTGCCTGGAAGGCACGGGAAATGCTGGAAAAGCAGGCTGAAGCCGGCTCGGGCCAGCCTTCGGAGAATTGTGCGGCAGTCATCTTTGCCGAACATGCCGACCAGAATATCTCGATCATGCTGAAAAGAATCAGGCGACTGCAAGACGCTGCCCGGGCCAGCTATATCGCATCGGCCAAAGAGATGTCCACCATCATGGATTACCTGGAGCACATGCAGAAGATCGAGGCCCAGATGACGGCGGAAATTACCCGCCGTTACGGCAAGGATGTTGCCGCAAGGTTGCAGATGTAACCCGGAGAAACGATGAAAAAATACAGAATCATCACGTGCTCAGTCTCTTTTTTCCTGCTGTCCACCACTTCGGCTTTTGCCCTGGACATGGAGTATTACACCTATGGCGGTTTCAACCCCATAGTACAGGCCTTCACCAAGATTGCCCTGATCTTCAGTGACTCTGGTTACCAGGGGCTACTTTTTGTTATCATGGTACTGGGG
>JALUZF010000109.1 GCA_027012135.1 Gammaproteobacteria bacterium | reverse complement strand
ATGAGCTAATTACTCAAATATCTTGTGATATTTTGATAGCGGTCTCCAGAGGCACCAGAATGCCGTCCTATTGATGATCCGCCTGTTCATGCTTAAAACTTCTCATTGTTGCTTTTAATGAGGATATTGGGTATCGGCATACGGGATTGCCGTACTGCGGGGCTTTACAGTATTGAGAGAGCACGGCTGGAGTTTTTTATGTGAATGGCGCTTAAAATCCGCCTAATTCCGGCGAATATGCTTTTCCGCAGCCACCGCCACCGCCCCTGATGATGATCTAATGCTCAGAGTATTCATTTACCTTAATTCCGGATCGCAATGGATTATAAGTTTGTTAGGGTATGCCATTATCGATCTAGAAGATATTTGTGTGCAGACAGGTGATTAATCCAGGCTGACATTGTTTGCATAGGCAGCTGCCATACTAATATCATGATGGGCATATCGTAAAACTAAATCGTAGGATGACCAATTCCCCAGTTTTTGTAATATTTCAAGTGGAGTGCCACTTTGAATATGCCAACTTGCCCAGGTGTGTCTTAGGTCATGCCACCTGAATCCATCAGGAAATTTATACTCATTAAGTGGTTTAGTGGGGTAATCATTATACCTGTTACAACTACTTGAGTAAAAAGGGCAAATACCGGCTCTATCAAGGGCTTTTCTCCAAAGGGTATACTGTATTTTTTTTAATGGTTTACCATTGTATGAGAAAACATGGGTTGGGTGTTTACCTCGCTGTTCCTGAAGCACTTGCATGGCCCAGTCGTTTAAAGGAACATTAAATGAATGTTCATTTTTTGAATCATAAAAATGGACTATGGCTATTTTATTTTTTAAATCCACGTGCTCCCATTGTAGATTTAATACATTTGATTGTCTCAGACCTGTTGCCAGTGAAAATCTAACTTTTGCATTTAAGTCTTCAGGTAGCTCTTCTAATAAGCGTTGTGCTTCTGATGGTGTTAACCAGCTATCACGTTTTTCCTTGGGTAATAGAGGTATTTCAGGTGCTTGTTTTATCCATTCTAACTCATCCATTGCAAAGTATAAAACAGCGCTAAGTATAGAAAGAGTATGATTGCATATTCTGGCCGATCATGAACACTGATTCTGATTTATCGTGAACACTGTTTCTGAACCATCGTGAACACCCATTCTGTTCTATCGTGAACGTCGATTCTGATCTCATCGTGAACACTTTTACTGTTTTTCCAGAATCAGTGTTCACGATGGTTCAGAATCCTTTCCCACACATTGATATTCAATAACTGCTAACCTCCCTGATTTTTATAGGGGAATGGTTATGCCAACAAAGAGACTATCAATGCGACAATTACGAACAATATTAAGGCTCAGACTGCAAGCCAAACTCAGCCTGAGACAGATCAAAACCAGCCTGAGATTAAGCCTGGGTGCGGTACAAAAAATCTGCAGTAAAGCAGAAACTCTTGAGCTGGACTGGCCTGCCATTGAACAACTGGACGATCAACAACTGGCCAGCCGGTTTTACCCCGGAGCCGATACCCGGGTTTCCAGTGCATTTCAGCTCCCTGACTGGTCGGAGGTCTATCGGGAACTCAAACGCAAAGGAATGACCAAGCTCCTGCTTTGGGAAGAATACACACAACAATACCCAAACCGTTGTTACAGCTACCCACAGTACTGCATGCTGTACCAGCAATGGCAAAAGAAACAGAAACGCTCCATGCGTCAGCACCATAAGGCCGGGGAAAAACTCTTTGTTGATTATGCCGGTCAAACCGTTCCTGTTGTTCAGCAGGACACCGGTGAAATTCAGTTTGCCCAGATTTTTGTTGCCGTATTGGGCGCTTCCAATTACACCTATGCAGAAGCCACCTGGAGCCAACGCCTGCCGGACTGGATCGGCAGTCATGTAAGAACCTTTGAATTTATAAAAGGGGTTCCCGTACTGTTAATTCCAGATAATCTTAAAAGCAGTACCACCCGGGCCTGTCGGTATGATCCGGACATTAATATGTCTTACCAGCAGATGGCGGCTCATTATGGTACGGCCATTGTTCCCGCCAGACCCCGAAAGCCTCAGGATAAAGCCAAAGCTGAAGTGGGTGTGCAAATTATAGAACGCTGGATCCTGGCCCGTTTACGTCATCATACGTTCTTCTCACTGACAGAGCTCAATGAGCATATCCACGGTCTGCTTGAAGAGGTCAACAACAAACCCTTTAAGCAGCTTAAAGGCACCCGGCAACAGTGGTTTGAGTCACTGGATAAACCGGCACTGCTGCCACTGCCCAAACAGGCGTTTGAGTTTACTGAAATTAAAACCGTCAAAGTCAATGTAGATTACCATATTCAGTTTGACGGGCATCTGTATTCAGTACCTCACCATCTGGTGGGTGAAAAACTGGAACTGCATGCCAAAGCCTTCTTAATAGAGATGTACTTCCATAACCGGTGCATCTGTCAGCATGCCAGGCAATACCATTCTGGTACCACCACCGTACCGGCTCATATGCCAGAGCGCCATAAGAAACATCATCAATGGACACCAGGGCGATTAATGAACTGGGCCAAGGATATTGGAGATGAAGTGCTTATCTGGGTTAAAAGCCGGTTACAACAAAAACAGCATGAAGAGCAGGCTTACCGGATTTGCCTGGGCTTACTCAATCTGTCCCGACAATATCCTAATGAGCGTTTAAATAAGGCTTGTCAGATTGCCAATCATAAAAATCTCGACCGGCTGAAGCACATTAAGTCTATATTGCTCAGCAATCAGGATAAGTTACAGCCTGACTTGTTTGAACAGAAAGAACCTTCTTCATTACCACAGTCTCATGAGAACATTCGTGGCCCTAAAAGCTATCACTAACCAGGGAGTATCAGCATGTTAGAACAAACCATTACCCAACTTCGACAATTAAAACTCACCGGCATGGCCGATGCCCTGCTTGGCCAGATTGAGCAGCCGGGCACCTATGAAG
>JALUZF010000108.1 GCA_027012135.1 Gammaproteobacteria bacterium | reverse complement strand
GACCCTGGTTTCTGAACCTCGCTGGAAAGAAGCCCGTGCCATGCTGACAAAATATGTAGAAGAACCGTCACAGGATCTGCTGGATCCGACGGATTATTAGTAAATAATATTTTAACCTAAATAATCAAGGCTTAAGAGGATGGTATGGATTCTGCTGAATTTGAATTAAAACAGTGGCTGTTACAGGTGGATTTTTTACGCGGTGACGGCTTGTGGATCACCGAAGCTTTTTTAATCATCCTGATAGCGCTGTTATTTAACTTTTTTCAGAAAAGAATAATCAACAAGGTAAAAAAGAAGCTCGAAACCACTAAAAATCCCTGGGACGATGCCCTGCTGGATTCTCTGGCCAGGCCTATCTCAGCCTTTATCTGGCTCTGGGGTATTACGACCGCAGCCAATGTGATTGCTGATGCCAATAATGTCAGTGTGTTTAATGAACTGGTGGCTCCGGTACGTGAAGTCGGTATGATTTTAATTCTCACCTGGCTGGCTCTGCGTATTGTGGTCCGGGCAGAACGTAATATTATTAATATCGGGCGTAAAAAAGACTCCAGTTATGACATAACCACTATTCAGGCGGTTGCCAAGTTAATCCGTGCCTCGATTTTTATTACCGGTGCTCTGATTATGCTGCAGGAGCTGGGGGTCAGTATTTCCGGGGTGCTGGCCTTTGGCGGTATTGGTGGTATTGCCGTGGGCTTTGCCGCCAAGGATCTGCTGTCCAACTTTTTCGGCGGTCTGATTATCTACCTGGACCGACCTTTTGCGGTAGGTGACTGGATCCGTTCTCCGGATCGGAATATTGAAGGTACGGTGGAAAACATCGGCTGGCGGCTGACGACGATTCGTACTTTTGACAAGCGTCCACTGTATGTCCCCAATTCTACTTTTGCTAATATTGCCGTGGAAAATCCCTCCCGTATGACCCATAGACGGATTAAGGAAACTATTGGCGTGCGTTATGAAGATGCGGATAAGCTGGATGAAATTCTGGTGGATATCCGGGTGATGCTGGATTATCACGATGAAATTGACTCCACGCAGACCTTAATGGTTAACTTTAATGAGTTTGCTCCCTCATCACTGGATTTTTTCATCTATACTTTTACTAAAACTACCAACTGGATTAAATACCACAAGGTAAAACAGGATGTCCTGTTCCGTATTCTTCAGATTATTGAAAAACACGGTGCAGAAGTGGCCTTCCCGACATCCACGATTCACCTCAGTGGTGAATTAACTCAGCTGGAACCGCAGTATGCGGGTACAGCAGATACCGGTACAGAAAAAAGCTAACAGGGGATATACGTGGCTGATAAATTATTAATTGTAATGGTCAATACCGATCCAAATAACAGTGCCGAACTGGGCGCTCCCTTCTTTCAGGCAACCGTGGCCGCTGCAATGGAATACGAAGTAGAAGTTATTTTGACCGGGCGTTCCGGGGAGCTGGCGGTGCGCGGCGTAGCAGAAAAACTGTTTATCAAACCAGACAGTGAACAGACCGTTTACGATTATATACGGGAAGCCTATGAGGCCGGGGTAAAATTTAAGGTGTGTACGCCGACCCTGGATTTATGGGGGGATGACCTGATTCCTGAAATTACCGAAACGATTGGCGGAGCTTATGTGATATCGGAAGCAATGGATGATAATACCGTAACCTTTACATATTAATTAAAAAAGACAAACCATGACCCAAATCAATACGCTTCTGCAGGAATGCTGGCAGGTTAAAGAACAGGCTGACTGTTTGTACAGCAAAGAACAGGTACATGAGGCCGTTAAAAATCTGGCTGAAGAGATTACGGAGCAGCTGGCGGATGCCAACTTACTGGTGCTCGGTATTATGAACGGCGCCATTATTCCCATGGGACTGCTGCTGACTGAACTGGATTTCCCCCTGCAGGTTGATTATATCCACGCCACCCGCTATCGGAATAAAACCACTGGCGGTAAGTTAAAATGGCTTAACAAGCCCCGGATTGAGCTTAAAGACCGTAATATACTGCTGGTTGATGATATCCATGATGAGGGTATTACCCTGGATGAAATAAAAAAATACTGTCTGGATGAAGGAGCTGAACAGGTTCACAGTGCGGTTCTGGTGAATAAAAAACATAACAGAAAAAATGATACCCGGCCTGATTTTTCAGCGCTTGATGTACCGGACCGTTACGTGTTTGGTTTCGGCATGGACTACAAAGGCATGCTCAGAAATGCTCCGGGTATTTATGCGGTAAAAGGTTTATAAAGGGGCTTTAGTTCATGACGGAAAAGAAAAGTGATAAAAAATTTGCCATTATCGGCGGTACCGGTCTGACTAAACTGGAGAACCTGGAAATCGTCCGCCGGGAAATTGTTATGACTTCCTTTGGAGAACCATCTTCAGCACTGGCTTTTGGCTGTATTGACGGTGTTGTTGAACAGGAAGTGGTATTTATGGCGCGACATGGTCATGCTCATAATATTCCTCCTCATATGATTAATTACCGGGCCAATATCAAGGCGCTTAAATCAGTGGGTGTAACCAGTATTTTTGCCATTAATGCCGTGGGCGGTATACGTGATGACATGGTTCCCGGCACCCTGGCCGTGCCGGATCAAATTATTGATTATACTACCCGCCGGGTAAATACTTTCTTTGAAAGTAACCTCAGCCATGTCACCCATATTGATTTTTCCTGGCCCTATAACAAACAACTCAGTGAACAGGTCTTTAATGCAGCGCAGCAACAGGGTATTGATATTATTAAGGGCGGAACCTATGCTGCGACTGAAGGGCCGCGACTTGAAACAGCAGCAGAAATACAGCGCTTAAAACGAGACGGCTGTGATATGGTGGGTATGACCGGTATGCCGGAAGCCGCTCTGGCCAGGGAATTGGATATGGATTATGTGTCCATTTGTGTTAATGCCAACTGGGCGGCCGGGATCAGTAACGAATTAATTACTATGGAGGCCATTGACCGAAATCTGGTTAAAGGTATGGCTAAAGTGCGTCAGTTACTGGCACAGCTTATTGCACAATTTTAACACAGATCGGCTCTGCGGATTCAACACTTAAATATGCCAGCTCATAATAAAAAAAATCAGGCCTTCTGGGCCGTTATTCCGGCCGCCGGAGTCGGTAAGCGTATGGGTGCCAGTATTCCTAAACAGTATCTGCCTCTGGCAGGTAAAACCGTACTGGGACAGACCCTGGATGTGTTTGTTAAGCATCCGGATATTTCCGGAATTATTGTGGCGATTACGGACGGCGATCCTTACTGGCAGGATATTGCCGGTCATTATCAGGCAATTAATAAACCGCTGCTGGTGGCTTCTGGAGGTGAGGAGCGATGTCATTCCGTACTTAATGCTCTGACTGAGTTATCGACTCAGATAGAAGAACATCACTGGGTACTGGTTCATGATGCGGCCCGCCCCTGTCTTCCGGCTTCTGATATTGACCGGCTGATTAATAAGCTGGTGGACAGTGACTGTGGCGGTTTACTTGGACTGCCTATGGCTGATACGGTTAAACGCTGTACTCCTGACAGAGAAGTGCTGGAAACCGTTGATCGCAGTGAACTCTGGCGTGCCCTGACCCCGCAGATGTTTCCTCTGGGGCTGCTGAAAAATGCCCTGGAAGAAGCTATCAATAATAAGGCTCTGGTCACTGATGAAGCGTCTGCTGTAGAACAGCAGGGACTTAAGCCTAAAGTGGTGGAAGGTCAGCCCGGTAATATTAAAATTACCCATCCCGGTGATCTAGAGCTTGCAGAACAGTTTTTTAATGCCTCGTCGGGTAATAAAACCATTCAGGCTAAATAAATCAGGTAAATAAAATGTTAAGAATTGGTCATGGGTATGATGCCCACCGTTTCAGTGATACACCAGGGCAAAGTGATAACACCTATATCACTATCGGCGGGGCAAAAATCCCTTATACTCATGAATTACTGGCTCATTCTGACGGCGATGTGCTGGTGCATGCATTATGCGATGCCCTGCTGGGTGCCCTGGCATTAGGGGATATCGGCAAGCATTTTCCAGACAGTTCCGATGAGTTTAAAAATATTGACAGCCGTATCCTGCTGACCCGGGTCATGCAGGAAATCAGTCATTCAGGCTATCGGATTGCCAATGTGGATATGACTATTATTGCCCAGGCGCCTAAAATGGCGGCTCATATCAACACTATGCGCAATTATCTTGTAGCTGATCTGAAGGTTGATTTATCACAAATTAATATCAAGGCAACCACCACAGAAAAAATGGGTTTTACCGGTCGCAAGGAAGGTATAGCGGCTCATGCCGTAGTATTATTACAGAGTGTTAATACTCAGGCCGAAAATGATCAGGCCGATAATGTCTGAATCATTTCCCATACTGACACTGGAACAGATGGCCTATGCTTATGCTGAGCCGTCGGGGACAGCTGAATTTAAGAGCCGGCCGGAAGATTTTATGGTCCGTGAAACCCTGAGTTTTGAACCGGACGGGGAGGGCAACCATGCCTGTCTGTATATTGAAAAGACTAATACCAATACCGAATGGCTGGCCCGGCAGCTGGCCCGTTTTGCTGGTGTTGAAGCAAGAGAAGTCGGCTATGCCGGTCTGAAAGATCGGCAGGCTGTCACTTCACAATGGTTTACTGTTAAACTTGAAGGAGTAGAAAAACCGGATTGGGAGCAGCTGCAATTAGACGGTGTGCGCATTGTGCACAGGACCTGGCATCGAAAAAAATTAAAACACGGTGCAATTAAGCATAATCAGTTTATTATTACTCTGCGAAATATACAGGGCTTATCTGCGGCAGAATTTGAGCAGGGAATAGAAAAAATTGCTCAACAGGGTGTCCCCAACTATTTTGGACCACAACGTTTTGGTTATAATTATAACAATCTGCATCGTGCTGTACGCTGGTTTAAACGGGAAATTAAAATCAAAAAACGCAATGAGAAAAGTATGACATTATCGTCTGCCCGATCTATGGTGTTTAACCAGATGCTGTCTGAGCGTATCAGGCAACTGGGCTGGAATACTATAGCCAATGGTGAAGTCATGATGCTTGATGGAACTCGCTCGGTTTTTGCGGTTGAAAGTATCGATACAGAGCTTCAGGAGCGTTATAATCAGGTAGATATTCATCCGACTGCGCCGCTATGGGGCAGAGGAAAATTACAGAGCAGTGCTGATATACTGGTACTGGAACAGCAGACGGCTCAACAACTGGCACAATGGTGTCCGGCTCTGGAAAATCAGGGTTTGCAGCAGGAGCGCCGTTCGGTTAGATTAATGCCGAAAAATATCCAGGCCAGTTTTAATATAGCGGATCAACTGACAGCCGAACTGCGTTTTAATTTACCTTCCGGAAGCTATGCAACAGCGGTTTTGCGGGAGTTAATTAAGTTTTAAGCAGGTTTTTCAATTAGTGCCCCTTACCCTGGCCCTCTCCTGAGGGAGAGGGCCAGGGTGAGGGTTTTATATTAAGGTTTAGAAAAGTGTCACCGTTTTACAGATTTACTGTTTTTATCTTTCTTATAGTTATAGCCTCTGGACTGTTCGCCGGAAACAGCCAGGTTAACCTGGCTTCAGTCAGTGCTGCCGTTGTGGACTTAAAGACAGGTAAAACTTTATTAAATAAAAACAATGATATCGTTATGCCGCTGGCGTCTATTACCAAGCTTATGACGGCTATGGTGGTGCTGGATGCCAAACTGTCTTTAAAAGAAAAAATACGCTTCAGCAAAGAAGACAAACAGAATATCAATAATTATTATTCCCGCATTCGCATTGATTCTGAACTTAGTCGGGGTGATGTTATGAGAATTGCCCTGATGTCATCTGAAAACCTGGCAGCCGCCGCACTGGGCAGAAATTATCCCGGCGGTATGGAGGCTTTTGTTAAGGCCATGAATAAAAAGGCTCGTTCGCTGGGCATGAAGCAGAGCCATTTTGTAGACTCTTCCGGTTTATCTGAAAACAATGTAACCACTGCTGCAGATCTGGCAAAACTGGTGGCCGCCGCTTATAAATATAAAAAAATCCGGGAATATACCACCACCAGAACCTTTACTGCCCGTTTTAGACGTCCCCGTTATTTACTGGGCTATACCAATACCAATGTGCTGGTACGTGCAGGAAAAAAAGATGTACTGCTCAGTAAAACCGGTTACCTGGATGAATCCGGCCGCTGTCTGGTGATGGTGCGTCAGATTGGCAGAAAAAAAGTAGTAATGGTGCTGCTGGACTCATTTGGTAAGCGCAGTCCTATTGGTGATGCCAATCGCATTAAAAAATGGCTGGTGAGTGGGAAATCCGGAAACATTTCCCGGGCTGCACTTAATTATGAGCAGATGAAAATGGCCTATTATTCATCTTTAAAATAGTTATTTCTTAGGCCGAAACGGCTTAATCACATCCTCATTACATTCAAGATAAGATCCTTCAATTAAGTCAATGCAGTAGGGGACAGCAGGAAAAACAGCATCCAGACATTCCCGGATGGATTTAGGTTTGCCGGGCAGGTTTATAATCAATGACTTGCCTCGGATACCGGCTGTCTGGCGGGAAAGAATGGCCGTGGGTACATATTGCAGACTGACCTGGCGCATCAGTTCGCCAAAGCCGGGCATCATTTTTTCACAGACATTTTCGGTGGCTTCCGGAGTCACATCCCGTTTAGCCGGGCCGGTACCGCCGGTGGTCACAATTAAACAGCACTGTTCATGATCCGCCAGCTCTATCATGGCATGTTCTATATCATCCTGAATATCAGGAATAATGCGGTAAACGGGCTCCCATTCAGAGCTCAGATATTCTTTCATGGTATCAATAATGGCCTGACCGGACAGGTCTTTATAGACACCCGCACTGGCACGATCAGAGGCGGTAATAATTCCAATTTTTGCTTTCATTGCGACTTTCTCATTTGGTAATCGGTTCATAAGGCGTTATTATAGCAAGCTAATTTCACATTAAGAAAAATTAAACCTAAATTAATCAGAATGATAAATACAAATGAGCATTTTAATGCTTTAGAGCTTACACTCCCTGTGTCCACCTTTAAAAAAGAGGGACTTAAGAGCAGAGCATTTTTCGGATGGATGCTAATTATGTGCCTGTGGTTTAATCCAGCTGCAGCTACAGTGTTTGAATTGCCGGAAGATCCGAATGAAGGGGTCATCGGTGATCCAAGCAGACCCTTTTATACCCATGCAAAAGAAGAAGATACCCTGCTGGATGTGGCGCGTCGCTATGATATTGGCCAGAATGAAATTTTATTATTGAATCCTGGTGTGGATCGCTGGCTGCCCGGTACTAAAGTGGATATTTTTATTCCGACCAGTCGGGTATTGCCGGATACTCCCAGGGAAGGGATAACACTGAATCTGCCGGAATACCGTGTGTATTATTTTCGTCCTGATAAGCAGACGGTGGAAACTTATCCCGTCAGTATTGGCCGCCAGGACTGGAATACACCCATTGGCAAAACAAAAATTGTGCAGAAAAAAGCGAACCCGACCTGGACACCGCCGGAATCCATTAAAAAAGAACACCTGGAAAAGGGCGATCCCCTACCTGATGTAGTTCCGGCCGGGCCGGATAATCCCCTGGGCCTGTTTGCCCTGAGACTGGGTATTCCCGGTTATTTAATTCATGGCACCAATAAACCCTATGGTGTGGGTATGCGTGTCAGCCATGGCTGTGTGCGTATGTATCCTGAAGATATTGAAAAACTGTTTCCTGAAGTCAGAGTGGATACGCCGGTGTATATTGTCAATCAGCCGGTAAAAGTCGGCTGGTGGAAAAAGAAAATTTATATTGAAGTGCATCCCCAACTGGAAGGGGAAGAATTGCCTTATGAAGAACTGTATGAAAATGCCATGAAGTCGATCCGTAAGGTTTTTTTTAGCTACCACTACCAGCCGGAACTGGTGGTGGAGGCCCAGGCTTTAAAACAGGCACTGGAAGAGAAGAACGGTCTGCCTGTCGCTATTACACGAATAGTTGAACAGACCGAACCCATTGAAGAGCTATTTTAATGCGAATTGATGTAGTATTATTTATTGATGAGTACAAAGCATGGCCTGGTTATCATGACCACTTTTGGCCATTTTCTCCAGAGAGGCCATAACATCTATACTGGCATCTTCCATTGCTTTTAATGACTGAAGTGCGGTTTCATATTCTTTATTATAAAAGGTATTAAGTGCCTCAATACCGGCAGTGTGTACTTTAATATGAGGCGGTTCAATTTCGGTATAGCCGGGTAACTGGGAGAAACAATGTTTGCCGTCACCTTCATAATACCATTTGCCCAGGCGGCACAGGGTGTGGTTACTCATGTCAGCCGCCGTTTTACTGCTTAAGCCCATAAATACTTTGTAAATTTCAAATTTAAACACCAGATGATCCACTTTGGCCAGCTCAACAAAGCTTCTCAGGGCTGAGGATGAAATGGTTAGCTCCATCTGCTGAGATAAGTCCAGAAGTGATTTCATTTCAGTAACGGCTTTTTTACCGCTGGAGCCGTATTCATTGGCTTCTTCAGCGACCTTTTCCATGGATTGCTGCGTTTTTTCAGTATCGGCCTGGATTTTATCCACCAGTGCGGATATTTCCTTGGTGGCTATATTGGCTCTTTCGGCCAGGCCCCGAACCTCATCGGCAACCACAGCAAAACCGCGTCCCTGTTCGCCGGCACGGGCAGCTTCAATGGCGGCATTTAATGCCAGCAGGTTAGTCTGTTCTGAAATATCGCTGATGACTTTTACAAAACTGCCGATTTCATCGGCGTGTTTATTCAGCCCTTTTACCGCTTCGGAATTCTTAGCGCTATCTTCAGACATTTTATGCAGGCTGCTGGCAATAATGGTGATGTTATTCTGGCTTTTGGTAGAAACCTCAGCAGTCTTAATAGCCGTTTCTTTCTCTTCTTTTAGCTCAACAGCCATGGTTTGCAGCGATGATTGAAAATCACCAAGCGATTTTCCGAAAACCTGAAAAGTATCAAAAATACCATTACTGATAGTGAGATCGTTTTTAGAGTCCTGCAGTTCCTGTTCCAGTTGTGCAATACGCTGCTCGGCAGCACTTAGAGCATTCCTGTTATTATTATTCTCCTGTTTTAATATCTGTAACTCTTCCTGAGTTTGTTGTAGTTGTTTTTTATATTTGGAAGATATAAACATATGTTCAATTCTCTGGTTTGGTTTGCTTATTTAAGTATTCAATTGATATATCGGTTATGGGCTAAAATTCTTTAATAATATTTGCCTGAAACAGTCAATATATTCTGTATATTAAGTACAGCTTAAACCGGGGTGGATTAGAAAAATGCAAGGCTGGATAAGACAATTACTGGATATTTAATACTTTTTTCCCTCTCCTGATGAGAGGGAAAAAAGAGTAGCGCAGAAAACTTACTTCATCATGGATTTTTTAAACATACGATCCAGTTTGCTATTGGTGTCATTAGCCGTCTGTTCGGCACGATTTGCGGTTGCTTCTGCAGCTTTTGAGCGTTCATTAGCCTCAGCAGCCTGTGCTGAAACTTCTTTCATCTGGGCCTTAAGCTGATCCACATCAGACTGTAATTGTGAATTGGCACAACCTGTGGCCAGAACGGCAATAAATACAACAGCCATTATTCTAGAGATACTTTTCATTGGGCGACTCCTTTTTTTATAAGCTATGCTTTCAGTCAATCATTATTTGTAAGAGTATCTGATTGTAAACTTTATTGAGACAATTGGCTATTATAGCCACCGGAATTAAGTCTAAAAAATAACATATGGCCGTTTTTTTTACTTTACAACGACTGTAGTACCGATTTTAACCCATTGTTTTAACTGTTCAATCTGATCATTGTCAAGCGCAATACAGCCATGAGTCCAGTTCATGGATTTATGAATTTTTTTATCCGCACTGCCCAGTCCATGAATACCTATCATGCCTCCCAGGGGGGTATTCTGGGGAGGAACCTGGTTATTTTTATGTGCTTTAACTATGCTGCGATAAGTGCGGGTATTTACCAGTCCTGACTGCAGGGCTTTATAGGCATTGTCAGTAGAGGGATAGTCAAAACCGAAAAACAGCTTATATCGGCTTTTTTGATTAACCCAGCTGATCTTATAGGTACCCAGAGGGGTCGTATCATCTCCGCGGCGTTTTTTAAAACCGGAACCATTACGCCCAATGGCAATGTTCTTAAACTGCACCAGGGTAATATTTCCCAGCTTAACGTCCAGTGTCAGGTTTCTGGTATCCACCAGCAGCCAGATATCACTCTTTTCCTGAGCTGAATTTACCTGAGCAGGAAATAATATGGTCAGGAAAAGCAGTAAAATAACAAAAAGATGATTCAATTTAAGCATAACTTATTGCGTGTTTCTAATTGTCCTTAAACTGCAGATAGCGGTTTAAATATAGCAGTAAAAACAGGACTGGAACCCCCATTAAACTGGCCACCAGGAAGAAGTTGGAATAGCCGATATTTTCCACAATACTGCCGGAATAGCCGCCGATGAGTTTGGGCATTAAGGTCATTAATGAGCTGAAAACGGCATATTGCACAGCGGTAAAGGAAATATTGGTCAGGTTGGATAAAAAAGCGACAAAAGCGGCGCTGGCCAGACCGGCGGAAAGGTTGTCGGCAGAAATAACCAGATAAAGCAGCACAATATCATTGCCTGCCGAGGCCAGCAGCATAAACAGCAAATTAGTGGCAATGGTCAGAAAAGCGCCCAGAAACAGAACCTTCATGACCCCGTAGCGAACCGCCAGAATACCGCCTAAAAAACCACCAAAAATAGTCATAAACAGACCAAAGGTTTTTACTACCGTGGCAATCTGGGTTTTGGTAAAGCCAATTTCCTGGAAAAAGACATTGGCAATGACGCCCAGTACAATATCTGATACCCGATAAAAACCGATAAAAATCAGCAGCACAATGGCAATAACTTTACCGTAGCGGATAAAAAAATCTTTGACCGGATCAATATAGGATTCAAAAATCAGCTCTTTTTCCACAAACTTAAATAAGGAGAGTATATAAATAGCACCGCTGACTACCACAAAAGATAATAGTAAACGCAGGGTTTCCAGTATAAAGCTGCTGACGGGCAGACCCAGGTAAGCCGCCAGGGCAAGTTTCGCTGAGTGAACGGGGTTGCTTAACAGCACCATGGTGCCAACAAAGATAATAACGCACAGGACAAACAGGGCCAGAAACTTCAGGTATTGTTGAGTAGTATGACGACTGATGTCCAGCTTACTGCGTTCCGGTTCCGGGATCACCAGGGTGGTCACCATGCCTACCAGCATCAGGCAGGCCATGGACAGATAGGTCCAGTGCCAGGCTTCAAAGCTGTAACTGCCCTTAACAGAACCCAGAATACTGGCCAGAACCAGGGCGCCGGCACCGGAAGCCAGCATACCTAAACGATAACCGGCAATATAGGTTGAAGACATCAGAGCCTGCATTGAGGGTTTTGCAGATTCAATACGATAGGCATCAATAACAATATCCTGGGTGGCCGAGGAGAACCCCAGTAAAATAGCCGCAAAGGCCATGATCAGAAGTTCATGTTCTCCCTGAGAGGGGTCAATAAATGCCATTAAAGCAATGGCACTGAATACCAGACATTGAGAGACCAGAAGCCAGGCACGACGCCGGCCTAAAGTTCGGGTTAAAAACGGCAGCGGCAGCCGGTCAATGAGTGGCGCCCATAAAAATTTGAAAGAATAACCCAGTGCTGCCCAGCTGAAATAAGTGACTGTAGAACGCTGGATACCGGCTTCTACCAGCCAGAGTGACAGGGAGGAAAAAATCAGCAGTAGCGGGATACCGGCAGAAAAACCCAGAAACAGCATGGTTATGATCTGGGGACGCAAAAAAGCTCTCAGGCTGTCCTGCCAGCTGGCAGTAATAGTTTTGGGCATTTAAATAAACAGTCCTTTTTTAAAATCGGGCTGAAAGTTGGTCTGAAATTCGAACTGAAAATTGATGAAGTTCAGGGCATTTAATAAGCAGGTAAGAGTAACATATTTCATAGGGTGATAATAAAATAACCTATGATTCAACCTGTGCTTTAACTTAAACTTATGCTTCAATTATCACTTCATCCACACCATGAAATTGCTGGATTTTTTGTATCACATTATTCAGCAAAGGCTGTAATTGCCTGGAAAACAGAATTTCCCGGTTTATACCTTCCATCCAGCCATACAGGGAATGGCAGAGCTGTTGTTCCGTATGAATATTGAACTGCACATCATGAAGAATTTTGGCGTATTCACTATGGGTTGGGGATACTTCCAGTTTATTGAATACCTCTGCCAAAGCTTCCATTATGGGGAGCATTGCTTCCTGCAGGTCAAAGTCGGAAGGCGCATAGCTTTTCTGGGTAGAAGAAACCGCATTAACCCAGATCCTGAAGGTGCATTTCTGCAGGCTGTGGTATAGCGGTTCGTCACTGATCAATAGCATCAGCAGATTTTTCGGGCTGGCTCGTAATGAGTTATTAGCATAACTCCATTCACAGGATTTAATAAACTGATAAATCCGGATGTGTTCCTTAAAATCTGCTGCCTGCAGCTGATCCAGAATTAATACCGTATCTTCGCCTTCACTAAAGGCACAGGCTTCACTCATAATATGGTCAAAATCCGATACCGGCGGTTCGGAAATCCCATGCTCATCTTCACTGGGAGGGATAATGACCTTGCCTTCGGCTTCAGCTTTCTGGGTAAAATCGTAGTAAAACAGGTTGGGATATTCCAGGGCACGAGCCAGGGCATTGGCAAAGGCGGTTTTACGCCGACCCTTATGGCCTTCAACATTAATGGCTTTTATGCCCGTATAATGACTGTCCATCAGACAACGCAGCTGGTATTCATAGTCTTCATTAGACTCAAATCCGTAGTCACTCATTTTTTGCTGTAAAGTGGAACTCATAAATTGCCTGTCAGATTTTCATTATCTAAATTTTAGTTAAATTATAACCATAAAACTGGAAACCGGCAGTAAAATCTTTTTTAAATAATTAACCCCTTTTAAAAAACACTGCGTCTATACTAACAAATTGTTTTAAAAAAGGAGTTAACCATGCATTACCGCCGCCTCTACGGAGCCATAGCATTAAGCCTGTGTGCTTTATCCGTAAACAGTTATGCCCGTATTAAACTTATCAGCCTGCCGGTTCGCGAGCATATTGAAATTCAGCTGGAAAATAAACACACTACCATTATTGAAGAAGAGCGTATTGTACCTTTAAAAAAAGGCCGTAATAGTATTGATTTTTCCTGGCAGAACACGGCTATTAAACCTGAAACCATTGTTTTCAGAGTGCTGCCGGATACGGCCTCTGCACAGTCCTTAAAGGTTAATGTACTGTCCGTCAGTTACCCGCCTAATGAATCGGCTTTGACCTGGCAGGTGTCTGCCAGCCAGAGCGGTAGTGCCAGGGTGCGTATTTCCTATGCTATTCATCGTCTTGAAAAGCAGTACCACTACCTGGCCAGGGTCAATGCCGATGAAACCGCTATGGAGCTGTTTCAGTATATCCGCGTTAATAATCAGTCTGGAGAACAGTTTCTCAATGCCGGACTCAATACCGGTAACGGCCGTCCGGTGCAGCTGTCAATCGGTCTGAATGAAACCCAGGAGTATCTTAATCAGCAATTTTCCAGCGTGCCGCTGGAAAAGACCCTGACGGTCAATGCGGCGGCCATGGGTTACCGGGATCGAAGTCAGGATAAATTAAATGTACTGATGCATTACCAGCTGCATAATGATGCATCACACAAATTGGGAAAAAGCCCTCTGGCCGCAGGTAAATATCGTATTTATCAACAGGACAAACAAGGTGGCTCGGTATTTATCGGTGAGGATCAGGGACAATATACGGCAGTGGATGACAGCCAGAAACTGTTTATCGGTAAAGCCCGTGATGTGGTGGTTCGGCGTATTATTGAACGTAAAAAGCGTAAAGAAATTAACGGTAATCTGTATAACATGGATGTGCTGGTGAAATATGAAATAGAGAATTTTAAAAATACCCCGGTCACTCTCACCATAGAGGAGTCATTGGCTTATCTAAAACAGGAATCCGGTCTGTATGACAGCCAGTCATTTATAGAATGGCAGATTGGCAAGGACACCAGTTTTAAAACCAGACCGCTTAAGGAGGAGACTTCAGCCGATAAACTGGTTTATCAAATCACCTTGCCGGCAAAAAGAAAAACAGGCCAGCCCGTTAAAGTGCAGCCGCGCTTAAATATTCTGTTCAACAATCTTTTTTCCAGTTCCATAAGCCGGGTCAGATAAGATCCACTCAAATAAGGTAAAAACAAGGTAAAAGAGCCATGAAAAATTTAATATTTCTGCTAATCATACTGGCATTATTATCTCCAGTGCTGACCAGCGCCAAAAATATCGACCTGTCTACCTTGCCGGATCGCGATGCGGTACAGTTAACCATTTATAATGCTGAAGATCTGACCCTGGTACGGGAAACCCGGCAGATCAGCATTAAAAAAGGCCGTAATCTGCTGCAGTTCAGCTGGGCGAATACCCGGATTGATCCCACCTCGGTGCAGCTGCGTTTTGTCTCCCATCCCGGGCAGATGGTATTAGGTAATACCCGCTATCCCCATGACAAACCCCAGATGCTGTACTGGCATATACAAAGTCAGACAGAAGCACTGGCCACGGTGGAAATCTCCTATTTTACCTCCGGTATCAGCTGGCAGGCTGATTACACTGCGATACTTAATCAGTCCGGTAATGCTATGAAACTGGAAAGTTTTGTCACAGTAACCAATCATTCAGGAGAAGATTATAGCCAGGCTGAAATTCGTCTGGTACTGGGGGAAATCAATCTGGTGGAATCGGTTAATGCTCTGGTCAGGGAAGCCGATGTACGTAAGGAAGAACTGAGTCAACGCCGCCAAGTTAAGAAAATGCAGCTTGCCCGGCAGATGTTAAGTAAAAATTCAGGCCAGTACTATCAGCCGGCACCGGTTCTGGCAGATGCTATGGATTCTGAAAAAGCCATCAGCAAGGAAAGCATCAGTGAATATTATATTTTCAGCATTGAAGGCCGGGAGACGGTTAAAAATGGCTGGTCAAAACGCTTACGCAGCAGTCAGGCCGATGCGGTGGCTGTGGATACTGTCTATCGCTATCGACCCAGGGAATACGGTGAACAACTGGTCAGGGTACTGCAGTTACATAACAATAAGGACTCGAAACTGGGTGAGGCCCCTCTGCCGCAGGGTACTATTCAGATTTATCAGGATAATAAAGAGGGCAGCCTGAGCTATATTGCCGGCCTGCAATTTAATTATGTAGCCATTGGAGAAAAAGCAGAACTTAATACCGGGGTAAATCCGCAATTGTATTTTCAGTTGGTGAATTTAAAAAACTGGCGTGATAATATCTGGATGTATTACCGCAAGGGTAAAGTCTTTCGCCGTATAGGTGACGGACACCTGATAGTCGATCACACTGCTACAGTGGCAGGCTGGGATGAACACCGTATCTATGTTCAAAAGCTTAAGAATTTTACCGGTAAGCCTGTTAAAGTGGAAATCCGCCGCCGGGTCACAGGGGATGCCGTAATTAAAAGCAGCCTGGATATCAAAAAACATGATTTCCAGACCTTTGAATTACAGACAGCAGTGGCGCCCGGTGAACAGCAGGCTCTATTATATGAAGTGCTGATTAAAAAAGGCCGAAATGCTCATCAGAATCAGATTGTACTGCAGAAAAAACCGATAGCATATCCAGTCTGGTAATTTAATTAAAAAAGGAATCACAGTGAATAAAACACAACGTCTCGTAACTATTACAAAGGTTGTAACACCTGTATTGGCTTTTTCTGCTCTGCTTTCAGTATCGGCTTGGGCCGGCTGGCAGGACTGGGCCAAAGAAGCGGACTCATTTCTTAAATCCACCACGGGGAAAGATACTGCTTCAACCGTCAGCTCCACTCTGTCTAATGACGAAATTGCCCAGGGATTAAAAGAGGCGCTGGATGTCGGAGTTAAAAAGGCTATTGATATGCTGGGTCGGGAAAACGGCTTTTTAAATGATCAAAGTGTACGTATCCCCATGCCTGAACAGCTGCAGCAGGTTGAAAAAGCCTTGCGTATGGCCGGACAGGATCAGATGGCGGATGAGTTTGTAACCAGTATGAACCGTGCGGCAGAACAGGCCGTACCCCAGGTCACTAATGTTTTTGTGGATGCTATATCAAAAATGTCTCTGAGCGATGCCCAGGCGATTCTTTCCGGAGGAGATACCGCGGCAACCGACTATTTCAGGCAGCATACCTCTGAGCAGTTGAGCCAGTTAATTAAACCTTATGTAAATGAATCCATGGCCTCTAATGAAGTCACCCAGTATTATCAGTCCATGCTGTCCATGGCGAAACAATATGACAGCTTTGGTCTTTTAAATCAGTATCTTGGTAAAGCAGCCAACCTGGAAGACTATGTGACGGATAAAACCATGGATGGTTTGTTTAGCAAAATTGCCGAACAGGAGACTCTGATCCGGCAGAATCCCGCCGCCCGTACCACCGATATTCTTAAGTCGGTTTTTGGTTCCCTGTCGAAATAAGCTGCTGCCGGCATGGTCCGACTGATTGATACCCATTGTCACCTGGATTTTTCAGTATTTGACAAGGATCGTTCTGCCATTCTGCAAAACTGCAAAAACCTGTCTGTGCAGAAGATTATCGTCCCCGGTGTTCAGGCCAAAGGCTGGTCAAATCTGCTGGAGCTCTGTAAGCAGGAGCTTATGCTTTATCCGGCACTGGGACTGCATCCCTGTTTTATGCAGCAGCATCAGCCGGATGAGCTGCACAGGCTGGAAGATTACTGTCAGTCCGGTGAGCTGTATGCCATCGGTGAAATTGGACTGGACTTTCGTTTCGGTCAGGCCTGTCAGCAGGAGGATCTTAAAAAAGACCAGACGGGCAGGGAACAGCAGCTTTTTTATTTTTCTGCTCAGCTGCAGCTGGCTGAACAATATGTTTTACCGGTTTTAATCCATGCGGTGAAATCTCATCAGGATGTGCTGGCCCGGTTAAAACAGCACTCATCTATAAGCGGTATTATTCATGCTTACAGCGGCAGTTATGAGCAGGCGGTGGAATATCTGAAACTGGGTTTTAAACTGGGTTTCGGCGGTGCCTATACCTATCCACGGGCTAAAAAACTGCGTGCTCTGGTCAGCCGGTTGCCTCTGGAAGCCTGGGTACTGGAAACTGATGCACCAGATATGAGTCCTGAGTCTCAATATGGACAACGCAACAGCCCGGAGTACCTTCCGGAAATTGCCCGGGTCTTTGTCAGCCTGTATGATAAACCACTGGCGGCTGAACAAATTCTGGAACAGCTTTATCAAAATACTTTGAGTATTTTACCAAAGCTTAAAAACGGGCTTAAAACTGGACTTAAACTATGAAAATAATCAGCCAGTTTATTTTCTGCATTGTATGCTTATTGGCTTATTCTATAAGTCATGCTAAACCCTCCATAGTGGTTAAAAATCCGCTTAAACAGCAACGCTTTATTATTGAAAACCAGGAAATTACCGAATCCAGTGGTCTGGCCTGCTCAACCCGGAACAAAAAAATTCTCTGGACACATAATGACAGTGGCCATATGCCCATCATTTATGCCCTTAATAATCATGGCAGGGATTTGGGCAGCTATTTTATTGATGGTGTGGAAAGTATCGACTGGGAAGATATGGATGCCTTTGAATATCAGGGCAGGCATTATTTGCTGATTGCCGATACCGGGGATAATTTCAGGGTATTATGGGAACACCGGATTTTTATTATTGAGGAGCCGCCAGTCGGTCAGCAGCCGCATCCGACCCTGACACCGGCATGGACCATTGGGTATCAGTTTGAAAACGGCCGCTCCTATGATGTGGAAGCCGCGGCTGTGGATGAGCAGCGTAATAAAGTCATTCTGCTGACTAAAAGGCATAAACCCACCCTGATGTTTGAACTGCCCTTAAAACCTGAAAAACCAGAACAGGTGGTGCAGGCAGTAAAAGTGGCGGAGCTGCCGTATATAAAGAATCCTTCAGCCGTGGATATCAGTCCGGATGGACGGACTATGTCCATTAATACCTATCGGCGGATCCATCGCTTTCACAGAAAAACACCTCAGGAGCCGTGGTATTACCAGTATTCATTAAAGTATAAACCGATGTTTCAGCCTGAAGCCATGTGCCTGTCCAGAGACAGTAAAAACTACTATGTTACCTCGGAAAGACGATTTGATCTGCTGAAAATTAAGATCAAATGAATTTGATAAAAAATTTATATTTTTCTCTTTATTTATCTCGGTTTTTATAAATTTCTGCTATTATTGTTTTAATTTGTGTCCATCCGGAAATTGCCTTCCTGGCAATTTACCGGAACGCAAAAGAAAAAGTGTGATTTTTCTTTTGCTCCATTTTCAACGACTTAACGTCGTTAAAAATGAGCGGCACATCCATGTACCGCCAGTGTGCATCAATAAATGGATGCACACTAATTAAATCCAGTGAAGCGAGTCTAAATAACCATGACCATTAATTATGACGAAAAGCGTTCTTTTTATCGTATGTCTGTAGACTGCCATGTTGAATTTTCCAGACCGGGAAGTTCAGAAACATTTAAGGGGGATGGTAAGAACCTGAGTGCTAATGGTGTAATGTTTATTACCGATGAAAAGCTGAACGAAGGTGATGAGCTGGATGTGATTGTTCATCCGGTAATACAGACAGTGACGCCATTATCGGCGAAAGCTAAGGTCGTAAGAGTGGTTTATGACGAAGACAATGGTAAATACATTGTTGGGCTGTCTATGCAGGAAGTGGTTTAAGTAGATTTTCTTCCTGGTTTAAATATGCTGTTTACACAAAATAGTCCACACCGCCGGGACTATAGGCCTGTTGTAAAGAAGCTGAAGGAGAGTTACTGATATAACTCTGAATAACCAGGGAACTGCCGGACAGCCCGTTGTAGCTTCTGCGGTTGGCATAGGGAAAAGCCGTGCTGTTATCCGCATAATTAGTTTGCGATCCCGTATCACGATTAATCAGAGAATAATCTGCTGGCTGGTTCAGGGCAACAGGGGTTGCCGACTCTGTCAATGTACTTTGTTTGACAGTCTGATTACTTTTCTGCTGATCATTTTTCGTTACAGAAAAACGACTTTTTTCTGCACGGTCATCTGCAGGTCGCGCAGTTCCTTTTTTAGTATCCCTGTCATCCAGAACCTGTCCTTCAATAATAACCGGACGGGCAGGTGCATTTACTGCGGTCTGTTGAGAAGACGGGCCACCATACTGCGCAAGGCTTTGATACAGATTGACACTGGATATTTGCATAAGTTAATTATAGCCAGTATTTTAAGCTTTGACCAGAAAGTAACTCCAACCTTTTTCTTTAGTACAGTTCCTTCTCCCTGGTGATAAGGTCAAGATGAGGGGATGGGTGCAAATCAATAACAGGTAAACCTAATATGGCTGAATTCTCCATCTCACAATTAGCGGCATTATGTCTGCAACACAATCTTCAAATCACCACTGCAGAATCCTGTACCGGCGGCCTGGTGGCGAAGCTGATCACCGATCAGGCAGGCAGTTCACAATGGTTTGAACGAGGTTTTGTCACTTATAGCAATTCAGCCAAAGAACAGATGCTGGGTGTGGTACATAGTCTGCTGGAGCAATGGGGCGCAGTCAGTGAACCGGTAGCTAAAGCCATGGCAGAAGGGGCCTTAACCCATTCTGATGCTGATTTTGCTCTGTCCATTACAGGTATTGCCGGCCCTGACGGCGGTTCTGCAGAAAAGCCCGTAGGCACAGTCTGTTTCGGTTGGGCCTGGTATGCAGGATCTGACCGGCATATTAAGGGCAGCATCACTACCCGACATTTTAAGGGTGACAGGGAAGCTGTCAGAAACCAGTCGGCATACTATGCCCTGGAGCAGTTGTTTAAACTAATACAATCCTGAAATCAGCAATATACTGGATTCTTCCGGAGCTTTTAAATAATACTTCTTGACCAGCTAGAAATTCCTGCATATAATTACTGTACAGATATCATAAATACTCTAAGATAGATAAAGATTTTTATAAAATACTCGTGCCCCAAAGCGGATTCTATGAAATAATGTGTTTCACTAGATTACAAAATAATTACCCTGGTAATCCCATAAATAGTAATCCCATAAAACAGTTAAAAACGGTAAATTAATACAATGGATGAAAACAAGAAAAAAGCACTAGATGCAGCAATTGCCCAGATCGATCGTCAGTTCGGTAAAGGTTCCGTCATGCGTATGGGAGATGCCGGAGTTGTTCATATGGATGCCATTTCCACCGGTTCTCTGGGTCTGGATGTTGCCCTGGGGATTGGTGGATTACCCAAAGGCCGGGTGGTCGAAATATACGGCCCTGAATCATCCGGTAAAACCACCTTAACCCTGCAGGTGATTGCTGAAGCCCAGAAACTGGGCGGCACAGCGGCCTTTGTAGATGCAGAACATGCTCTGGATCCGGTCTATGCTGAAAAGTTAGGGGTGAATGTAGACGACTTACTGGTTTCTCAACCCGATACTGGTGAACAGGCACTGGAAATTACTGATATGCTGGTCCGTTCCGGGGCAGTTGATGTGCTGGTGGTTGACTCTGTTGCGGCCTTAACACCCAAAGCTGAAATTGACGGTGATATGGGGGATTCACATATGGGGCTGCAGGCACGGCTGATGTCCCAGGCTCTGCGTAAATTAACCGGTGTCATCAAGCGCTCCAATACTCTGGTTATCTTTATTAACCAGATCCGTATGAAAATCGGGGTTATGTTCGGCAATCCAGAAACCACTACCGGCGGTAATGCACTTAAATTCTATGCTTCTGTCCGTCTGGATATCCGTCGTATTGGTGCCATTAAGAAGGGTGACGAAATTCTGGGTAATGAAACCCGGGTTAAAGTGGTTAAAAACAAGGTTGCTCCACCATTTAAACAGACTGAGTTTGATATCCTTTATGGTGAAGGTATTTCCTATGAAGGTGAACTGATCACCCTGGGTGTTAAAGAAGGTATTATTGATAAATCGGGTGCCTGGTATGCTTATAATGGCGACAAGATAGGGCAGGGTAAAGACAAGGTTAGGGCTTATCTGAAAGAGAATCCTGAAATAGCCTCAGAAATTGATGCCAAACTGCGCTCTATCCTGTTACCTGATATCGGTTCTGGCGAACAAAAGGAAGCTGAGCCGGAAGAAGCCTGATTGAAAATGCTTTAAAGATTAAAGTTTTTTAAGTTTATTTCCAAAAAAAGCCTCATTAATGAGGCTTTTTTTATAGTAAGAATAATAATCTTTCAGGTCATTTCCCCCGGATAATCCGCAATTCCCGGATTCTTGCTCACCCCCAGTAATTTAGGATGATTAATTTTATCCAGTTTCAGGACATTATCCCTGCCCTTTTTAGCCAGGATATAATCATGGACAATATCCCACATTAACCGGCCTTCCGGAGTCCGGTTTACCGAAGCCCAGCCGGCGACCTTATAAATGCCGTCTGCTTCAATGACATGACCATTATCCAGGCGGGCCTCGGTAATACGCTCATACAGCGGTTTGGACGGGTCAATGGTATAATCCATGCCGCCGACTCGTACCATGTCCCCGCCGGACTGTAAATAAGGGTCCGGGGTAAACAGATTATCCGCCACCCCTTCCAGAATATTCAGCAGGTCATGACCGGTCATTTCCGCCACATAAGTTTCCCCATAAGTAATGGCACACTGGGTCATGACATCTTCCATGGTTATCCACTCACCCTTTAAGGTTGTGGTGCCCCAGCGTACCCCGGCAGACATGGCCACATCGGCCTTATACTCATGACGCAGGGCATTACATAACACCTGGTCCCAGGTGCCCATAAAGTTACCGCGGCGGTACAGGGTACGGTCCGCAATGGCCAGTTTTTCACTCAGGATTTCCTCATAGGTTTTACCGAGGCGTTTTTTATTGTAGAAAAACGGCTTAGCCCGGCTTTCCACAATCTTTTCATCATATTTAGTCTGACGCATCTGGTTAATATAGGCCTCCATCTCCTTGTCGGCCGGTAACCAGTCAGAGATAATCGGCAGCATCTTGTAATCCATAGACACCAGCTTGCCGTCCTTAAAGTCAAAGTCCATAACACCCACGTACTTGCCGTTGGAACCGGCATTGGTCACCAGACAGGTACCGCCTTCTACGTTTTTCACTTTCAGGGGTTTGGGCATACCGTCATGGGTATGACCGCCGAAAACGGCATTCAGACCCGGAACATTCTGCGCCATCTTAATGTCCACATCCATCCCGTTGTGTGACAGCAGTACAATGGCATCGGGTTTTTCCTGTTCACGAATGTCCTTGACCAGTTCAATCATATCGTCTTCACGCAGACCAAAGGACCAGTCAGGGAAGAATTCCTGCGGGTTGGCATTACCGGTACGGGGGAAAGCCTGACCGACAATACAGATACGGGCGCCGTTGACGTTTTTAATCACATAGGGACGAAACGCCAGACCGGCATCTTCATCATATAAGCCCAGGCCGTCATAGCGTTCCACCAGAGCCGGGTACTCATCCCCCATTAAGGCATCTTCCTTAACCCGGACGTTCTGGCCGATAAAGTCACCTTTAAACAGGGCGACATTGTTCAGGACTTCATTTTCCTTATAGGTGAATTCCCAGTGACCCACCATGACATCCAGACCTAAAATATTAGAGGCTTCCACCATGTCCACACCGCGGGTCCACAGGGCCGTACCGGAACCCTGCCAGAGGTCGCCGCCGTCAATGGTCAGAGTGTTCTGTTTGCCGCCGGCCTGTTTACGCAGACGCTCCAGCAGGGTTTTAATATGGGCAAAGCCGCCGGTCTTGCCGTAAATAGGGGCGACATTGTCAAAGTTTAAATAAGTATAGGCATAGGCTTCAGGGGTATTGGGTTTCAGGCCCATCCACTTGAGCAGTTTTTTACCTACAATATGAGGAGGCCGGCCATAGGCTTCACCGACACCCAGGTTGACATTAGGCTCACGGAAGTACACGGGCTTAAGCTGGCCGTGGACATCGGTGATGTGCAGTATGCGGGCGGTGCCTTTTAGGGGCAGGTTGTAAAAATCCTCGGGTCTGGCCTGTTTTTTTGTGTCAGCAGCAGCACTTAAAGGCAGCATGGCGGGCACAGAAGAGGCCGCTGCACCTGCACTAACCAGTTTTATAAATTTGCGACGATCAATAAATGGCATAAATAAACCTTGTGATTAATATGAATTATATGGGATTTAGATAACACCAGTTCTCCCGCCCAGTCTGATTATCCGGTTTTCCACAATAGGCAGCTGGTAAAAAGACAGGTAAAATTCTGGTGAATGGAATTTTATGTTTTTTCTTATAGTATAATACGTTTCCGGAAATTTTAACCTATTTTAACCGGCTTAGTATAGAAAAAAGCACGTTCATTTATTCTGGAATTAATACTTTTATTTAATATAAACACAATGAGACAGGGCTATTACCTCCCTGAGATTTAATTTATGCCTAAAAATTACCTTTTCTGTTATTTACTTGTCTTTTTACTGGTTTTTTCTTTTCAAAGCAGTTCTGCCGATGTTGTTAAACCGGCTCTGATAGAAATCAGTGTTAAAACGGACGGTACCTTCAGCATTGAATTGCGGGCCAGCATTGAGGCATTGCTCACCGGTATTAATTCCCGCTATAAAAATACCAAAGAGTCTCCTAATGCAGAAGCCTATGATAAATTAAGAGTCATGCAGAGTGAGCAGCTGCGTCAGGCATTTGCTGACTTTGAAAAAGAATTTTTAGAGCAGGTTTCCATCTATTTTGATGGAGAAAAAACGCCCTTTAAAATCACCCGAGTGGATATTCCAGAACCCGGTTATACCAAAGTTCCGCGGATCAGTACAATTATTGTGGAGGGCGAGGTTCCGCTGACAGCAAAATCACTGACCTGGTATTATCCAGCACGCTTTGGAGACAATGCCGTACGGGTCAGACAGGTGGATGAAGTCAATGAAAAATGGCACTGGTCTGCCTGGCAATGGCTGCGTAATGACCAGAAAAGTGACCCTTTTTCTCTGACAGAAGTATTTACTCAGCCCAGTGTGCTGGAAATTATCCAGGTGTACCTTGTTTCAGGAATCGAGCATATTCTGCCCAAAGGGCTGGATCATATCCTGTTTATTCTGGGTATTTTTCTGCTCAGTATTCATTTGCGGCCGCTGCTCTGGCAGGTCACTATGTTTACTATTGCCCATACCATCACTCTTGGTTTGTCCATGAATGGTATTATTAACTTGCCGGCTAATATTGTGGAACCCTTAATTGCCCTGTCCATTGCCTTTATCGGCCTTGAAAATATCTGGTCGCCGGCGCTGCATCGCAGTCGCCTGTTTATTGTTTTCGGCTTTGGCTTATTGCATGGAATGGGCTTTGCGAGTGTATTATCGGATTTCGGTATGCCGGAAAATGATTTTGCTACGGCATTAATCAGCTTTAATGTCGGGGTGGAAATTGCCCAGTTAACGATTATCGCAGTTGCCTGGCTGATATTCGGTTTTGGGGTTCGACGCCACCTGGATAATGACCAGCAATACCGTAAATGGGTGGTTATACCCGGCTCGGCAATAATTGCTGTAATTGGTCTGTATTGGACCTGGGAGCGTATAGTTATATAACTATAACTATGCTAAAATCCCGAACCGGTTTAAACGGCCCGCAGCCCGGCTTTGGACTGGTTTTTGCTGGCTCGTATAATTGTAGACTTGAGGAGTCTGGTTCTGCAGGATACGCATAAACAGGAAATTCTGGCATTACGGGTCAGGGCTATGAACATTCTGGCGGCACGGGAGCACAGTGTGGCAGAATTGCGTGATAAGTTACGCACTAAAATGCATAAGCAGGCATCTTATAAGCAGCATAGACAAAAACGCAGTCAAAATGCAGATGATCCGGATATGGAATCTACTGAACCTGATCCGGCTGAAACAGAACAAATTGACGAACGGATAGAGCAATTACTGGTCCAGCTGATTGATGAAAACCTGCTTAATGATGAGCGGTTTACAGAATCATTTATACGGTCCCGAATGGCCAGAGGGCAGGGGCCGGTAAAAATACGACACGAATTACAGAAGCGCAGGGTAGCATCGGAACTGATTGATGACTATCTGGATGAATCCTGGGAACTCTGGCAGGAAACTCTGGAAAATGTGCGTCAGAAAAAATTTGGTGCGGAGTTACCCAAAGATTATAAAGAACAGACAAAACAGTCGCGGTTTCTTTATCAGAGAGGGTTCGGCTCAGAAATGATCCGCCGCCTCTTTAATGAATTTTAAAATTTTTAATAGCATAATGATCGCAGGAACACGTTTTATATGGCAAACAATTCAATAAAAACAAGTGCGCAGCTTCGTACCGCCTTTCTTGAATTTTTTGAAGCTCATGGTCACAAGCGTGTACCCAGCAGTCCGCTTATACCCGCTAACGACCCCACCTTATTATTTACCAATGCCGGTATGGTGCAGTTTAAGGATGTCTTTCTGGGCAACGATAAACGCAGTTATAAACGAGCCACCAGCAGTCAGCGCTGTGTGCGTGCCGGAGGCAAACATAACGACCTGGAAAATGTCGGCTATACGGCCCGCCATCATACTTTTTTTGAAATGCTGGGCAACTTCAGTTTCGGCGATTATTTTAAACGTGAAGCCATTGAATTTGCCTGGGAATTTTTAACTCAAACCATTGGCCTTCCTGAAGAACGCTTATGGGTAACGGTCTTTAATGAAGATCAGGAAGCCGAAGATATCTGGCTGAAAAAAATTAAAGTATCACCGGAACGCTTTTCCCGCATCGGTGCCAAAGATAATTTCTGGTCCATGGGTGATACTGGTCCCTGCGGCCCCTGCAGCGAGATTTTTTACGACCATGGTGAAGAGGTTCCCGGCGGCCCTCCGGGTACGCCTGATGAAGACGGTGACCGTTATATTGAGATCTGGAACCTGGTCTTTATGCAGTACAACCGGGACAAATCCGGCAAAATGACCGAACTGCCGCATCCGTCTGTCGATACCGGCATGGGGCTGGAACGTCTGGCCGCTATCCTGCAGGGTGTACATAATAATTATGAAATTGACCTGTTCCAGCATATTATTAAAACCATCGCTCAACTGGCTGACTGTAAAGATATAAGTAATAAATCCCTGCGGGTTATTGCGGATCATATCCGGGCCTGCTCTTTCCTGATTGTTGACGGTGTTATCCCTTCTAATGAAGGTCGCGGCTATGTTCTGCGGCGTATTATTCGCCGGGCTATCCGTCATGGTCACAAGCTGGGACTCAGAGAACCTTTCTTCTACAAACTGGTGGATGTGCTGAACCAGGAAATGGGCGATGCTTATCCTGAACTGACTAAAGCCAAAGATCAGGTAAAAAAAGTCCTTAAGCAGGAAGAAGAACGTTTTGCAGAAACCCTGGATCAGGGCATGCATATCCTGGAGCAGGAAATTAAAAACCTGTCCGGTAAAACCATTCCCGGTGAGGTCGTATTTAAACTGTATGATACCTATGGTTTCCCCGTCGATTTAACCGCTGACGTGGCGCGTGAACACGGCCTGGAAATTGACCGTAAAAGTTATGAACAGGCCATGGAAAAACAGCGTGAAATGGCGCGTGCCTCCAGCAGTTTTGATGTTGACTACAATGACGGCCTTGAACTGGAAGGCAAAACCGAATTTCTGGGCTATAAGGACTTAAGCAGTGAACAAAGCAATATCAGCCATATTTTAATTAATGGTGAAGAAGCTGAGTCTTTATCAAAAGCAGGCCAGAGTGCCATGCTGATCCTGGATAGTACCCCGTTTTATGGTGAATCCGGTGGTCAGGTAGGGGATACCGGTCAAATCTTTACCGATAACGCTCAGTTTGATGTCACCGATACCCAGAAAAAAGGTAATGTATTTGTCCATATTGGCAAACTGGTTAAAGGCACTTTAAAAACAGGTGATACGGTCAATGCACAGGTTGATCCGGAACTGCGCAGCCGTATAGCCTGTAATCACTCTGCTACACACCTACTGCATGCTGCCCTGCGAAATATTCTGGGTGAGCATGTCCAGCAGAAAGGCTCACTGGTGGACAGTGAGAAACTGCGTTTTGACTTCTCTCATTTTGAAGCCATTAGCAAAGCCCAGTTAAATCAGATAGAAAACCTGGTAAACCGGCAAATTCGCCAGAATCACGAAGTAGAAACCAATATTATGGATATTGATGCCGCCAGGGAAAGCGGTGCTATGGCTCTGTTTGGTGAAAAATATGATGATCAGGTACGGGTTCTGCGCATGAGTGATTTTTCCATTGAACTATGCGGCGGTACCCATGTAAAGCGTACCGGTGATATCGGCCTGTTCAAAATTACCTCTGAAGGTGGAGTGGCTGCCGGTGTACGCCGGATTGAAGCGGTAACCGCTCAGGGCGCTCTGGACTATGTTGAACAGTTGGAAGAGCAGATGGATAATGCCGCAGCTCTGCTTAAAACCGGCAGAGATACTTTTTACGATAAAGTGTCTACGCTTATGGAGCGTTCCCGCAAGCTGGAAAAAGAGCTGGATCAACTAAAAGCCAAACTGGCCAATGCCCAGGGTAATGAACTGACGGATAATGCGGTGGAGATTGACGGCATTAAAGTTCTGGCTGCTAAACTTGAAGGCGTTGATGCCAAAGGCCTGCGCGATACCATGGATAAACTGAAAACCAAACTGGGCAGCTGTGCCATTGTGCTGGGCGTAGTCAATGGTGATAAGGTCAGTCTGGCTGCCGGTGTTTCCAAAGACTGCACCGGTCGTATTAAAGCCGGCGATCTGGTCAATAATGTGGCATCCCAGGTGGGTGGTAAAGGCGGTGGGCGCCCTGATATGGCAATGGCTGGCGGCAATCAGCCAGAAAATCTTGAAAAAGCACTGTTAACGGTTCCATCCTGGGTGGAAAATCAGTTAAAATAACCGCCTTTTCCGCTAAGGTTATGCTTTAATAAGCGTGTTACTGAAAACAGCGGCTGCTTACAAAGACTCTTTGTAAAAACAGTATTTAAATCCTGTTCACATTAAATGGCTTAAAAAATGGCTCTGATTGTACAAAAATTTGGTGGTACTTCGGTCGGCACAGTAGAACGTATAGAAAACGTTGCTGAACGCATTAAAAAATTCCGTGACCGGGGTGATGATATTGTTGTAGTGGTTTCTGCCATGAGCGGAGAAACCAACCGCCTTATTGAAATGGCTTACCAGATTGATGAAAAGCCCAATGCCAGAGAATACGATGTTCTGCTGTCCACCGGTGAGCAGGTGACCATAGCCCTGCTAAGTATGGCTTTGAACAGGCGGGGCGTGCCTGCACGTTCCTACACGGGAACCCAGGTGCATATTCTAACGGACAGTGCTCATAATAAAGCCCGTATCCTGGACATTAATGAGCTGAATATGCGTACTGACCTGGATCAGGGGCGAGTTGTGGTGGTGGCCGGATTTCAGGGCGTGGATGAGAAGGGCAATATTACTACGCTTGGACGGGGCGGTTCAGATACCACGGCGGTTGCTCTTGCAGCAGCTCTGAAAGCAGATGAATGTCAGATATATACTGATGTGGACGGAGTTTATACCACTGACCCAAGAGTCGTCCCCGAAGCCCGTCGCCTGGAAAAAATTACCTTTGAAGAAATGCTGGAAATGGCCAGTCTGGGCTCAAAAGTGCTGCAGATCAGGGCCGTAGAATTTGCCGGTAAATATAATGTACCACTGCGGGTACTGTCCAGTTTTGATGAACCGAACTTTGACTCGGATGGAGTCAATGGCACTTTAATCACCTACGAGGAAGATAAGATGGAACAGGCATTGATCTCAGGTATTGCCTTTAACCGTGATGAAGCCAAGCTGACCATTCTGGGTGTACCTGATAAACCTGGTGTTGCTCATGGTATCCTTGGGCCGGTAGGTGATGCTAATATTGAAATAGATATGATCATTCAGAATATCGGTGCCGACGGTACCACCGATTTTACTTTTACTGTACATCGTAATGATTTTGTAGCTGCCAAAGCCGTTTTAAACAGAGTATCAAACGAACTGGGAGCCAGAGAAGTGATCGGCGATGAAAAGATCGTTAAAATTTCTCTGGTGGGGGTAGGTATGCGTTCCCATGCTGGCATAGCCAGTAAAATGTTTAAAGCGCTGGCAGAAGAGGGAATTAATATTAATATGATTTCCACTTCTGAAATTAAAATATCTGTTGTGGTGGACGAAAAATATCTGGAACTGGGTGTCAGAACCCTGCATTCAGCCTTTGGTCTGGCTGAAAAACAAAGCTAATTTTACTTTTTTAGCCTTATTTGAATAAAAATCATCCGAAAGCTTAATTTTTACTTCATTTACGGGCATTGAGACAGTAAACTATTATAATAATCTAGTTTAGCAAATACTCTTATTTGCTAAGTGTAAAGGAGAACCATAGTGCTAATTTTAACTCGCCGTGTTGGTGAAACTTTGATCATTGGTGATGATGTACATATCACTGTTTTAGGTGTCAAAGGTAATCAGGTCCGCATTGGTATTAATGCGCCTAAAAATGTTTCTGTCCATCGTGAAGAAATTTACGAACGTATTCAGCAGGAAAAATCCCCTTCTGATGACACTGACAATACGGCAGATTAAGTAAAGATTTTTAATATTTACGGATTAATATAAATTTAATTCAGGTTTAATTAAATTTTTTTAAAAGTCATTCAAAAAGTAAAAAAAAGACTTTACCTGAAGGCTAACTAAAGGTATCCTAGCGTTCAATTTTGGAGAGGTGGCCGAGTGGCTGAAGGCGCTCCCCTGCTAAGGGAGTATACGGTTTGTAGCCGTATCGGGGGTTCGAATCCCCCCCTCTTCGCCATTATTTAAATACACATATTTTTAATGTTTATATGATAAATTCTGGTTGACAAACCGCTGTTAAAACTTCATAATTCACGCACTTTTATTTATTGCATTTAATAAACAACCATTACGCGCTCGTAGCTCAACTGGATAGAGTACTCGGCTACGAACCGAGCGGTTGCAGGTTCGACTCCTGCCGAGCGCGCCATTATTCTATAAAAATCAAGGGTTTACGGGTGTGCTGTAAGCCCTTTTTTTTCATCTGTCGAAACCGTGACAAAACCGTGACAAAAATATTTTCGTTTTTTTGAGTTTCTGATTTGGCCAAAAACAGAGAAAAAATTTTTTGTTTAGCTGCTGATCTTCGGCAGATCTCATCTCTGATTATGTATTGAAATTTTAAAACGGCTTTGTGTCAAAAAAATATTTTTAAAATCAATAGGATATATTTGAGCAATAAATATTTAGCGGTGTATCTTGTAACCGTGACATATTCGTGCCCCTAATTTAAAAAAGTATTTAGCAGATATTTGTTCCGGTTCCGGTCAATGGGGTAGTTTTACAATGCTTTACAGGTATACCGTATCAGAATAACTTTGTCTGGTCGAAAATATTAACTTTCTTCGAAAATTCAGTTTATGATAATCAATAAATCTGCCGTGTTGGGGTGCCGTTTATTAAAAAATGGGGTTGTTATAACTGGTCTGATTAAAAAATACAGGAAAATAAACAATCACTCAACCGGCCATAATGATTGTCGTCAAAACGGTCAGGATATTTGAAACGGGACACCAGCAGGGGATTTTTGTTAGACTCATTAAAAATGATAGGTAATGGGCTATTGGAACAGATTTTCTGGACAGTTTGCAGGGTTACTGTACTTCAGCATGAGTTATCCTGTTATGGTTACAGCGAGCTTCGTTAACCCTTGTTGATAATCTGCCTGAATTCAGTATTTTCTTTCCATGAGCTAATTACTCAAATACCTTGTGATATTTTGATAGCGGTCTCCAGAGGCACCAGAATGCCGTCCTATTGATGATCCGCCTGTTCATGCTTAAAACTTCTCATTGTTGCTTTTAATGAGGATATTGGGTATCGTCATACGGGATTACCGTACTGCGGGGCTTTACAGTATTGAG
>JALUZF010000107.1 GCA_027012135.1 Gammaproteobacteria bacterium | reverse complement strand
GTTTTAACATGCATGGGCTTGCCGCGGGAAGTGTAGGCCATATAAGCGGATATAGCTGCGATATCGCCTGTTTTCCATTTCAGAGGCTCTTCACCGTTTGTGGTGCGGCATTCGTTAATAACCTGTTCCATGGTTTTAACCTGTTTGGCCTTAGTGCTGTAAAAAGGGAAGTTCTGGCGAATGCCAATACCGCCGTTCGCAAAACAGGAAGCGTAGGTTTTACCATTTTTAAATGGCGTATTGAATAAAGTTTCTCCTTTTTCCAGGGCGATCTCGTAAGGAGGAAATTCTTCTATTGCTTCCCAGGTTTCTCTGGAATCGGGATCAATAGCATAAACACCGTTGCCGTATTCATTGAGTGGTACACCAGGAAATTTTTTGAAAAAATATTCACGGAAGTTATGTAAATCTTCTTCTGGTGTTGTTGCCATAGCAGTGCTATAGGCTCCCCCAAGAACACCAGCTGTAGTCAAAGCTAATATTACTTTTTTTAATTTTGATAGTTTCATCTTAGATAGTATCCCCATCTAGTAAGTGTCTTTTTCTGACACGCATTTAATACTGTATACAAATCAGCTGGTAAGAGTTCGTTTGCAGACGCAATCCCATTCCATCAAGCTGATATTTTGTGCCTGTTTATAATTGATGGACAAAATCGGTTACAAGATCAATTTCTTCATCAGTAAGAACCTTATGACGTCCAAATGGGATCATAATAGTATTTGGGTTTGCTACAGTGGCATCATAAATCTGCGCTCTGAGCTTGGCACGATCCGGAAAACGTTGCTGCATGGCAACCAGTGGCGGTGCAATATTTCCAGGCAGTTTACCGCCTTCAATCATATGGCAGGCAAGACAGTTACCCTTTTTTCTATTAAAGGCAATTTCCTTGCCTTTTTCGATATTCGATTTGATTCCGGCAGCATGTACTGTACTTGAAGCCAGTCCCAGTCCAGTAATTGCAACAGCAATAAATGTTGTTGTAGATACGATTTTTGAAAAACGTCGCATCGACTCCTCCTGTTAAATTGTTTTCCCCACCCCGAGAAAAATGACTATTATGTTGTTTGCTATTTATTTAGCAAGCTGATAGGCAGCAGAAAAATATCTCCAGCAATTATCAGGCAGTAAAAAACAGTTCTGTTATTAAAACCCTGTTCTTCAAACATAGGTAAAAAATAACAGTATTTAAAAGTTATTACAATAGTATATGAATAAAAAAAGAAAAACAGTGTTAATTACTGGAAAATTAGTAAGTTAGCTTTTTCTTAAATGAATGATTTTTAACCTGAAAAAGTCTTTGAATGAATAACAACCATAAGCTTACAGGGAGAATTGCAGGTTTTTTGCATAAACTGCCTAAATATCTTCTAATTTATACAGTTCCTGTTCTTCCTTGATAGCCTGTTTGCGGGCTTCAAGACGGGAAAGCGTGTAAAAATCATTATTTTTCACCAGTTTCCGGGCAATGTTTAACTGCATAATGGCCTGTTCCAGAAGGCCGTTAAGGTAATAAAACTCGGCTTCAGCCATATGAGCCTTCAATAACTGCCGGTCTTTACCATAGGCGCGGGACAGCAGTTTGTAAATGGCAGGATGTTTGACATTATCTTTGTTGTATTTTTCCAGCAAATTTATGCTTTTTTTAATCTGCCCTTCCTGTATCAGAGCAAAGGCATAATTTGCTGTTAGCACCAGGTTATAGGGTTTGTTTTTAATGGCTCTGGAAAAAATGGCCAGGCCTTTTTTAATATTGGCTTTTTTACCGCTGGCTATATAGGCTTTTGCCAGTGCTACACTATAGCTGGTATTTTGTGGTTCCATATCATACAGCCAGTGCAGAATTTTAATGGCCTCTGCATATTTTTGCTGTTTGAACAGCCCCAGGCCGTAACCATAATAAAACTCCGGGTGGGTTTTAAGGTTGTCCGGTGTTATCCGTGACTTATAATACTTTACCAGCCGATCCATATTATGGCTGGTTATGACCCTGAGCTTGGCTTTCATTAAACGGTAGGTTTTGGGATCTTTCATCCTGACCATTTGCCGTTTGTACTGTTCAGCTCGTTGAGTGGCCTCGGCAATCCGGTTAATGGTTATCGGGTGGGTGCGTAAAAATTCAGGATAGCTTTTGCCGGCATAGCGGTTTTTACGTTCCAGTTTCTGAAAAAATCCGGGCATGCCGGAGGGATCATAACCGGACAGAGCCAGGTAGCGCATACCAATCCGATCGGCCTCTTTTTCATTGGCCCGGGTATAGTTAATCTGTGCCTGCTGACCGGCTGCTGACAGCCCCACTGCTGCGGCTGCACCCACATCCCCCCCGGCGCCTCCGGCAGCCCCTAATAATATGCCGGCAATCATACCGGCCATAATGGGCAGACTGAGCTGGTTGGCTTTTTCAAAGCTGCGGGCCAGGTGGCGCTGGGTGACATGAGCAATTTCATGTCCCAAAACCGAGGCCAGTTCGCTTTCTGTATCGGTGGTCAGAAACAGTCCGCTGTAAACAGCGACTACCCCGCCGGGAGTGGCAAAGGCATTGATCTGTTTCGAATTAATCAGGAAAAAATGAAAGTTCTGATAGGCGTCATCACTATTGGCCACCAGAGAATAACCCAGGTTGGAGATATATTCGTTTAATTCCAGATCGTCAATAACCTGATGGGAATTGCGGATCTGGGTGGCAATTTCCCGTCCAATCTGCTCCTCCATATGAGGTGTCAGCGAGACACTGGAAGAGGCTCCCATATCAGGCAACTGTATTTCTGAGCCAAAGGCCGGACGAACGAACAGGCTCAGGCTGATAAACAGGTTAAAGAACAGGAAGAAAAAATTTTTCACAGGGCCGGCGGCTTCCATCGAGACTGAATATTGACTGTTATATGATGCTTAAGATGAAAAACATATAGACAATAAATATAGAAATATGTTCACAAATCAAGTATATAAATACCCGATTAAAATACTCGGCTTGAATTTAGTATATATTAATATATAATTAAATGCTTTTTGAAAGCCATATCAGTTAATGATTTTATAATAGATATTGATACTTTGTATAGGGGGTTCCTGATCCATGTATGGGATAAAAGAAATTGACGCTGCTGAATTAAGCAAGCAATTAAGCAGTGCCACAGAAAACAGCTTACCGGAAAAGCTCAGGCTGATAGATGTGCGAACGCCTGCGGAAGTAGCTCGCGGCAAAATTGCAGGTTCAGAAAACCTGCCGCTACACGTTATCCCCTTAAAGGTAGAAGAACTGGATACTGACGAAACTATTGTTTTCTACTGCCAGACAGGCGCCCGCTCAGCCCAGGCCTGTGCGTTTATGACGTCAAAAGGGGTGGATAATTGCTATAATCTGCGCGGGGGGATTGTTACCTGGGCGCAGATGGGGTTGCCGATAGGATAAGAGCAGCGCTGAGCGTTGAGCGTTCAGCGCTGAGAAAGAGCCAGAGCAACAGGATTTATCTTCAAGTAAATACAAAATATTTTAATATTATGCTTGACTGAGGATAAAGAGGTTTTAAATTTTTTGCTCAATGCTCAATGCTCAATGCTCAATGCTCAATGCTCAATGCTCAATGCTCAATGCTCAATGCTCAATGCTGCTTTCCCATCTATCTCTTTTGGCAGGCTTGTTAAACGATATTAATTTATAATAAAATACTGCATGTTCATAATTAAGAGTTCGTTTATAATTCTGAATTAACTCTGGTCGTTAGTGTACTTTTAGGCTAGAATCAGTTTTTACACGATATTTATAACCACTCAATAGACTCAAAATAACGAGACGAGGGAATTTTAATGGCTAACTTTGATAAAGAATTAGACGCTTCAGGATTAAACTGTCCACTGCCAATTTTACGTGCCAAGAAAGCACTGGCTGAACTGGATTCCGGACAGGTTCTGCATATTATTGCAACTGACCCAGGTTCAGTAAAAGACTTTGAAGCTTTTGCTAACCAGACGGGTAATGAGTTAATGGAAAGCAGTGAAAACGGTGGTAAATTTGAGTTCTTAATTAAGAAAGCTTAATTTTCCTCCCGCTTTTAAATTATTTTAAAGCTAAAAAAGCCCGCAAAAGCGGGCTTTTTTGTGCCTGGAGTAATAATATTCCAGGTAAAAGCGCGGGAACCGTGTAAATTAAAACTTCCAGGTCGCCTGAACGCTGAAAATATCCACCCTGGAGTCAAAGTCACCTTTTAGACGGCCGCTTTGACCAGTAAATGGTGTCAAAAGAGAATATTCTTCATCAATATCAGCATCTTCAACCCATAAATGAGAATAACCTGCATCAATAGTCAGACTTGATGAAGGTGAATAACTGGCACCAAAGCTTAACCAGTAACGATCATCACCAGGAATTCTGGATGTCCGGTGTCTATCAGCAATAGGTGTTTTATCATGTGCTACACCAGTTCTGAAAGTCCATTGAGAGTTATAAGAGTATTTCATTCCCAGTGAATAACGATAGACATCATCCCATTTTTCATCTACCTGTGAAACGATATCACCATTATCGCCAACGACTTTCAATTCCTCAAAACTACCCCAGCCAGTACGAGTAATATCACCAAGCAGGGTCAATTTATTGTTTAATTGATGGGTTATGCTGACAGAAAAAGTAGCGGGAGTGTCAAGACTGGCAGTAACATCCTGATTAATAAGCGATCCAGCAAGAAGCGGATGCAGACCTTTATATTTTACATCCCCCTCAAGCTTATGAGAGACTTCACTTCTGTAATGGACACCAATACGGGTAGCTTTGGTGATTTCATAAATAAAGCCGATATTAAATCCCAGTTCCCATGAATCACCTTTAACCTTGGCACTGCCATCAGAGCTACCTAAAGCAGCCTGATATACATCACTTTCCAGGGTTGCTTCCAGATACTGTATATTCATCCCCAGACCAATAGATAATTTCTCATTAGCTCTAAAAGCGATTGCAGGGTTTATATTTAAGGATTTTACTTCAGAATCGGTTGAGGTGTAACGTCCCATCCAGCCCTTATCATATTCTGTTCCCAGGCCAAAAGGTGCATTGATACCAATGCCGATTTTATATTTATCCCCAAAATCCCGGACATAATAAAAGTTAGGAACATAAAAAGTATCACCGGCATCACCACCATCACCTCCGCGTGATGTACTTAGGGGACCTAAATTTGATAAGTCTGTACTCCCACCATCCTGAAATTCAGCCCTGGACTTGATAATATGCATGCCCACGGTAACCTGGGAACCTTCAAGGTACATCATTCCAGCGGGGTTAAAGTAAACTGTGGAAGGATCTTCCGCAACGGCTGCCGCCCCGGCAAAGGCCTGACCCATGCCGCTGGCGGAGGCTTCAATAATGGAAAAGCCAGCTGCCATACTATTGGCAGATAAGCCCATGCCCAGTGCCAGAAAAGATCCGGCAGCGGCGATATGAAGTGATTTTTTCATATTATCAATATCCCTTTTCTGTCCCGGTGTTATTAAAGTGGAATAATAGGGTACCGGGTTGCTGTTAATACAGCTATTAAATAATTAATGTTGTATTTTTGATACATTTATTAAGTGTTTACGGTTTATATTCAGGTGATTATAACCCCGCTTTGTGGTTTTATCGCAAATTTAAAGTAAAAAAGCAACAAATTAACAACTGAATATAGCTGAGAATAAAGGGATTCTTAAAAAAAGTACAATGATTTATATCAATTTAACTTTGGTTTTACACAAAGCACATGATTTATGTGTTATAAGTTCTTGATTATATATTGCTGATTACGATTTAAAGGGTGTTGTTTAAATGAGTATTAGTATTAAATCATATGCTAAATATTGATAAATCAACTACTTAAATACTATATTTAACTTGACATCTGCCCTGAGAGTGTACAAAATGTCTTACATAAATATAATGCTGTTGTATTCAAGCAACATATAATCACCGTTCTTACTTTAATTAGTAGAAATGGTGCAGAACAATAATATTTATAAGCAACATTTTATATAACGATTTCATGCAATTTTATGTTTATTTCGGTACTCACCACTTTTAATAATAAAGGGTAACCGGACAGCAAATTGACTGACAAAAAAACAGGTTTTGAAGGAGCTCAATGTAATGATTAAAAATCGTCTTCTAGCTGCATCGGTTGTTGCAGCAATGATTATCCCAACGGCTGCCATGGCGACTAATGGTATGTTTATGATGGGTAATGGTACTAAGGCTAATGGTCGTGCCGGGGTAGGCATAGCTATGCATGATAGTGCCATTTCAGGTGCAGATAATCCTGCCGCTATGGTTCGCGTAGGCAATCGTATTGATTTTGGTTTGCAGATTTTTGATCCTGATCGTACGGGAGAAATTACGGGCAGTAGTGGTAATCCTCTTTCTGGTATACCTGGTAATCCTTTTGGTCTTCCAACTTCCTATGATTTTAAAGATGATGCAAATAATGATGGGCCATTTTATATTCCTGAAGGTGGTTTCAACTACATGTTAAGTAATGACATGTCTATAGGACTGGTTGTTGTTGGTACTGGAGGCATGAATACCAATTATACCAGTGGTATTATTCCTTTTAATGGCGCTACATACCCATCTGAAGTTGGAATTAATTTTGAATCAGTAAGAATTTTACCAACGTTGTCCTATCGAATTAATGAGCATCATACTATTGGTGCCTCATTGCAAATTGGTTATCAGCAGTTTAAAGCCTGGGGCTTAGATGGTTTCACAGGTACCAATTCAACAGCTGTTCCTTCTCCTCCTGGACCTCCAGGACAGGTATTTGATCCACAAGTATCTCAGGCACCAAACCGTTTGACGGGTAAAGGCCGTGATGATGCCTGGGGTTTTGGTATTTCTTTAGGTTGGCAAGGAACCTTTATCGATGACAGATTAACTGTTGGTGTTGTCTATAACTCCAAGATTGATATGGATGAGTTTGATGACTATAAAGGCTTATTTGCTGAAGATGGTGATCTGGATGTACCAGAAAATTATGGTATTGGTATTGCCTTTAAAGCAACAGATGCTTTGTTATTAGGTTTTGATGTTCAGCAAATTAACTATAGCGATGTAGATTCTATGGGTAATAAGCTTCAAAATGGTCCTAATAATACTGGTTTTGATATGTTTAATCCTAATAACTATCTAGGCACAAATAATGGTTCTGGTTTTGGCTGGGACGATATGACTGTTTATAAGCTGGGTGCCGAATATCAGTGGAATAAGAACCTGCTTCTTCGTGCCGGTTATAGTTATGCCGACATGCCGATCGATAAAGATCAAACATTCTTCAATTTGTTAGCACCTGCTGTTATTGAAGAGCATGCGACTATTGGTATGACTTATACATTACCTAATGAAAGTCAGGTTTCCATGTTCTATATGCATGCATTTGAAGAAGATCTGAAAGGAAGTAACTCAATACCAACTGCATTTGGTGGCGGCGAAGCCAACATCAAGATGAAACAGGATGCCTGGGGTATTGCATACGGCTGGAATTTCTAAAAATTTCTGAAGTATGACTAATACAGGTCACAAAAAAGGGAGCGAAAGCTCCCTTTTTTGTGTAAAATCTGGAAATTTATGACTGAGTCTGTCAGAATAATTTTTCTTTATAGTTACCTTTATAGTTACATAGTTACTTATAAAACTTAATATAAAAAGAACAGGAATGGAATCAATCCAAAGGAAATAAAAACGATGTATAAAAAAACTAACAAATTTACACCCACTCAAATCATTTTCACACTATTTGCTTTATTAATCAGTGTCTCCGCCTATGCAGGTGAAAAACTAAAACCTTTTATTCTGGCTTCCAATGCGCCGGGTGATCTTGCGGCCGTGGTAGCGGATACCAAAAGTAAACTTACCGGTGCCGGTTTTGAAGTGGTGGGTGAATATTCCCCTTATACCGGTGCTAATATTATTATTGTCACGAATGATGCGCTGAAGAAAAATGCAGCGGCAACTGATGCCGGCGGTTATGGTGCGGTGCAGCGTATTTCTGTTACTGAAAAGGATGGTTCTATCCAGGTGGCTTATACTAATCCTGTCTATATGGCTTATGCCTATCAGATGAAAGGAGACTTAAGTGATGTAGCTGCCGCTCTGGAAAAAGCGCTGGGCAGGCAGGAAGCTTTTGGTTCCAAAAAAGGACTGGATGCTGATGATCTTAAAGGTTACCACTATATGTTTGGTATGCCTTATTTTGATGAACCCGACGTAGTGGCGGATCACGGCAGTTATGATGCGGCTATTAAAGCCGTTGAAGCAGGACTGGCGGCTGGTAAAGGTGGCGTATCTAAAGTCTATCGTGTTGATATTCCCGGCAAACAGCAAAGTGTTTTTGGTGTAGCCATGACCGAAGGTATGAGCAGTGATGCCACCATTATGAAAGAAGTGGATTTTATGGATATTCGCTCTACTGCACATCTGCCTTATGAAATGCTGGTGGACAAAGACGGTAAAGTCTATGCCTTAAATGCCAAGTTCCGTATTGCCATAAATTTCCCTGACCTGTCCATGGCTGGTGACCATAGCTTTATGGGTATTATGGCTTCCCCTGATGCCATTAAAGAAGCTCTGGCCCAGGCTGCCGGTGCCAGTAAGGAAAAATCTGGCGGCGGAGTTTTAGACTTTTAACTAAAACCTGAAACAGGACTTACGGGCAGGCTCCTGGTGTGCATCAATAAATGGATGCACACCCAGCTAGTCACTATAACCTGGTCACTACAATCTAGTCACTACAGCAGCCAGTCCTGTTTTCTTCAGTTTGTTGTGATTCAGGAGTACAACATCCTTCTTCATTATCGTTATCTAAAGGTGCTGAGCAAACGCCTGTTTCAGGTAAAATCAGTTCCACTCGAGCGGCACCTTCTTTATCACCCACAATGTCGGCAATAATTGAACGGACCTGTTCATAGCCAGTAATCATCAGGAAGGTGGGGGCGCGGCCATAGGATTTCATGCCAGCGATATAAAATCCAGCTTCGGGTTGTGCAAGCTCACGCGCACCGTGAGGACGTACAGTCCCGCAGGAATGTATATTCGGGTCAATCATGGGGGCAAGAATGGGGGGACACTCTGTAGCAGGATCCAGTGCAAGGCGCAGTTCGGTAGCAAAGGAGTAATCAGGTCGAAAACCGGTGGCAACGACGAGTTCATCTACCGTTACATATTTATTTTTTTCGATTGCACCGGAAATGATTTTTAATCCATCGGTTTGCTGGATAATATTCGACAGGTAAAAACCGGATTCGATTGTTATTTTTCCACCTTCAACCAGATGCCTGAATTTAGTGCCAAGTGCGCCTCTGGCTTCAATCTGGTCATTTTCACCACCACCAAAGGAACGCTCGGTATCTTCACCTCTGACCAGCCAGGTGATGTCAGTATCAGGTGCTTCCTCTTTTAAGGTGACCAGATCCAGAATGGTGCCCACCGCAGAGTGTCCTCCACCCAGTACCGCCACACGTTTATTGGCAAACTGTTCCCGTTTCTTACCCAGTACATCAGGCATAACATAGCTAATATGCTCTGCTGCTTCGGGTTCTCCAAAAGCCGGGAGTCCATCTGCACCCGCAGGATTCGGCGTAAACCAGGTGCCCGAAATATCAATGACTGTATCGGCTAATGCAACCTGCTGCTGGTTATCCTGTATATATCTAATTTCAAACTTTGCTTTTTCCCTGCCTTCTGTCTTTAGTTTGTCCACACCAACTCGACTGATTGCCGTTACTTTAGCGGATAGTTTGATATACTGTTTCAGTGTTGTTTGAGTTCCCAATGGCTCGATATAGCGTTCAATCAGCTCTCCGCCAGTTGGCAGTTCATCATCATCAGGTCTGTCCCAGCCTGTGTCGTTCAGTAATTTTTCTGCTGCCGTATCAACATTAAACTTCCATGGAGAAAACATTTTTACATGCTGCCATTGACGAATGGCATGAGCTACTTCTGGCCCCTGTTCAAAGATAACAGGTGTTAATCCTCGCTCCAGTGCATGAGCACCCGCAGCCAGACCAACGGGGCCAGCGCCAATAATAGCGACAATTTGTGGTTTCATAGTATTTTTGTCTCCTGTGTTGATTAAAGCGTATATTCTGTGAGAACCGGATCAGGTTAGTAACTCCACCATTTATTAGTATATTAAAAAAACCGGACTTTCCTCAATTTGGGTATAATAAAGACTGCATATAGACAGCAGTTATCGGTGCTCTGAATAATCCAGGTCCTGCACAGCTTAACATGAAGTAAAAATGCTTTTAACCGATTTTTGCTGGCAAATAAGTTAAAAGCGTGTTAATTTTCTTTATTGATAGTATACTCTATATATGCGGTTAAACAGATTTAGTATACTCTATTATACGGTTTGAAATATTAATTATTGTGAAT
>JALUZF010000106.1 GCA_027012135.1 Gammaproteobacteria bacterium | reverse complement strand
GGCCAAATCAACCTGGACATTACGATTCAGAACAATTCGTTCGCAAACCCTGCGGTCATCATTATTTTGAGTAGTTGTATTCATTTTTGTCATTTAAGTATCTTGTTATTTTTAACAAAATATTAGTTCAAGTTTGGTATTTTACCAGTTTTTGATTCTTCAACCCTGATTTCTATATGGTTTCCACCAGTGTCTGAGGATGATTGCCCCATTCTGACCAGGAGCCGGCATAGCCCTTAACCTGATTATATCCTGCCGCTTTAAGCAGATAATATGAAAAAGAAGATCGATGATGGCTGTGACAATAAGTCACGACGGTTTTATTCTTTTCAAAACCTTTGGCAATCAGGGTCTGCTGCAGTTGTTCCATGGGCAGCAGACAGAGATTATTGTTTCGGTCCATGGCGTCGGTCCATTCATAATGAGCAGCACCGGGGATATGACCGCCCTTCCGGGCAAAATTCCTGCTGCCCCGATATTCTGCAACTGAACGGGCATCCAGGATCTGAATATCAGGATCATCCAGATGTTCCTGAATATAGTCCAGTGTGGCAAGCACTGAGGTGTCTTTTTTTACCAAGAAGTCGGCTGGAACCGCATGGTTAATAGTATACTCCATAGGAAAGCCGTTATTGGCCCAGGCAAAAATTCCACCGTTAAGCAGGGAAAGCTTACGGTGGCCGGCCAGTTCCAGGGTCCATAATAAACGACAGGCCTTACCGCCGCCTTCATCATCATAGGTAATAACATGAGTATCTGCTGAGATCCCTAAAGCCGAGAAAACCTTGCGTAAATCCTCATCATCCGGCACCAGCCCCACAATCGGTTTTTCTACTTTAACAATATGACCGTAATCTAAATGTACCGCTCCGGGGATATGGTTGGCGGTATAAATATCCCGCTTGCATAAGTCGATAATTAGCAAGTTATCATCATCCAGATGCTGACTCAGGGTTTGAGCATCAATTATCAGCGGGTATTGGGACATACAGACTCCAGATCAGGTATATAAGGGGTAAGCCCAAATAAATTTGGGTAATAATACAAAATAACAATTCAGTTATAGGTATTATTCAGTTTTCAATTATAATGAAAATGCGTACATTAAATGAATTTTACAAGCCCTGCTCGGCCTTACTTTATGTCTTTTTATATTTCTCTTATTATTTTAGTACTTTTACTGCTCTGGTTAATCCGGATTTATAACCGTTTTGTGCAGTTAAAAAATCAGGTGGATGCCGCCTGGAGTGATATCAGTGTACAGCTTAAACGGCGCCATGATCTAATACCTAAACTGGTGGACATGGTGCGCCAGTACGCCCGTTATGAAGAAACCCTGCTGGAACGGATCACCACCTTGCGCAGTGAAGGTAAAAAGCTGGATGCCATGAGTCAGCCGGATCTGGTAAAAAGCAGCGAGATTGAAAAGAACCTGTCCGAACAGCTTAACCGACTGGTTATTCTGGCTGAGGATTACCCCGATTTAAAGGCCAGCCAGCATTTTATGGTTCTGCAGAAAGAATTATCTCTGATTGAAGATACTATTTCACATGCCCGGCGTTTTTATAATGGTGCGGTACGCCTGCTCAATACTCGAATTGACACTTTTCCCGATCTTGTTATTGCCCGTCTGTTTCACTTTAACTACCGGCAGTATTTTCAGCTGGATATCGATACATGAACACTTCAAAAACACTTTTAATAATTATTAGCCTGCTTATCCTGTTAAATACAACAGCACAGGCTGAAGAAGTTATCCAGGCTTTTAAAAGCGATATTCAGATCAATACCGATACCAGTCTGACGGTTACAGAAACCATTACGGTACAGGCCGAAGGCCAACAGATAAAACGCGGTATTTACCGGGACTTTCCGACCCGTTACAAAGACCCTCATGGCAATAAGTATGTAGTGGAGTTTCATGTGCTGGATGTTTTACGTGACGGTAAACCAGAAGCCTGGCACAGTAAAAATATCAGTAACGGTGTACGCGTTTATATGGGTAACAAAAACCGCCTGTTAGCACCCGGAGAATATACCTATACCCTGAGTTATTACACGACTCGCCAGCTGGGCTTTTTTAAACAGTATGACGAACTGTACTGGAATGTTACCGGTAACGGCTGGGCCTTTCCTATTGAGTATGCCAGTGCCATCGTACAGTTACCGCCTGGCGTGAATATTGAGCAGACTCAAAGTGATGCCTATACTGGTATCAGCGGGGCTCAGGGCAAGGACTTTGAAGTTTCCACCGCGGATAATAACCGACTGTTATTTGAGTCCACTGGCATATTATTGCCCGGTGAAGGACTGACCATTGTAGTGGACTGGCCTAAGGGCTTTGTAACAGAACCTACAGCAAACCAGAAACGCCAGTGGTTTATACAGGACAATAAAAACCTGCTGGTGGGTCTGGGCGGCTTAAGCTTGTTATGGCTGTATTTTTTCCTGGTCTGGAATAAAGTCGGCAGAGATCCACAAAAAGGGGTTATTTATCCCCGTTACCAGCCACCTAAAAGCCACTCTCCGGCTTCTATTCGCTTTGTTTCCAGGATGGGTTATGACAACAAAACCTTTGCTACAGCTTTGGTCAGTATGGCGGTTAAAGACTTTATACGCATTGAAGATGCTGAAAACAAACAGTTTATTGTGCATAAAACTGAACAAGAAACTCAGAGGGACAAGGCAGATCCTCTTTCCTCCGGAGAAGCCGTTATTGTCCGGGATCTGTTTTCTCAGAGTGACAGTATTACCCTGAAACAGAGCAACCATAAAGTTATCGGTAAGGCAAAAGACAGCCATAAAAAAGTGCTTAAACGGGATTATGAAAAAAAATATTTCAGAACCAATCTGCTTTATCAGCTACCCGGCTTATTAATCAGCCTTATTACTCTATTGCTTACTGTCTATTCTATTGACTCGGATGCTGAACGAGAACTCAGTGGTTTTCTGATCCTGTGGTTAAGTTTCTGGTCTATTGGTACTCTGGTTTTAAGTTATCGTGCTTTTACCCTCTGGCGCTCTATCC
>JALUZF010000105.1 GCA_027012135.1 Gammaproteobacteria bacterium | reverse complement strand
GATAAGAATATTCTAATATTTGTTGATTATAAATATCTAATTTACAAAAGTGTTGTTGCTTAAATAAGAATCAGCATATAAATAAACTTTTACAGATTTTTCGGCAATTGATAATAAAAACAGGTAAACTTCTTCATTAGCTCAAGGCTGAAAATATAAGTACTTAGTTTTTATTTGTTCTCTTTCTTGTAAAAAGATAAAAAAAATAATAAATTTAGTTGTTTCAGTAATTGTTTATGCTTCTGATAAATAAAAAATGATGTAATACAGGTATATTTTAGATATTATTCGTATATTATCTAAACAATGCATATTTTTTATATACAAACTTAATATCAAAAGTTAATAAAAATCAGAATAAATTCTAAATTCAGGGTATTGCTGTTACTTTGACAGCTATTGGATATAAACCAGATCATATAATAAAAGGTAATAAGTAATGTTGAGGCGCTTTAGCGGCATATTTGTTTTAAGTATAGGTTTACTGGCAGGCGGGGAGGTTTTATCCAGCGAGATTATTGAAGTTGGATCTCATAAAGACGTTGAGCATGTCTATCTGGGGGGCAGTGTAGTACCTTATAAGGAAGTTACTCTGTCTGCACAGATGCCCGGACGAGTTGAGTATATTGCCGGTGATGAGGGTGATAGTTTTACTGCAGGTACCCTGCTGGTGACCATCAGTGATGAAAATCTGCTGGCCAAGCGTAAAGCAGCTGTAGCTCAATACGACCAGGCCGTTGCAGCTCTGCAGAATGCCCAGGTACAGTACAACCGGGAACTCTGGTCACCTCGTTCAGAAAATGCCACCCAGATGCCGGGTATGGGCATGCCGGGTATTTTTGACCAGATGTTCACCAAACAGATAGGCGATACTCTGGGTTATGGCGATAAAGATGTTCAGCGCCGAGCCGATCTGTATAATTCGGGTGCTTCTGTTAACCAGGCTCAGTCTCAGGTCAGAAGTGCCCGGGAAGCCATTAACCAGATTGATGCAGCCTTAAGAGATACCCGTTCTATTGCACCTTTTGACGGCACAATTATTAAGAAGATGGTCGAAGTCGGAGATACGGTTCAGCCGGGTATGCCAATGATTTCTTTTGCTAATATGGATTATATCCGCATCCAGACTGAAGTCCCTGTGCGTTTAGTACCTTATATTAAAGTAGGTGATACAGTAAAAGCCTACCTGGATGTCAGCGGCGTTATGATCCCGGCCAAAGTGGCTCAGATTTATCCTCTGGCGGATAAGAGCAAACATACTGTTACAGTAAAGTTTGATCTGCCCGTCGGTACCCGCGGAGTACCCGGAATGTATGCTGAGGTTTCTATACCGGTAAAAAATTCCAAACCATCCACCTCTATCATTATTCCCAAGAGCAGTATTCTTAAACATATGGGCAGTCTGCCCAGTGTTCTGGTCATGAATGATAAAAATGAAGCAGAACTGCATGTGGTACGTCTGGGTAAGAAGGTTAATGGTGGAAAATCATTTACCGTACTTTCCGGTCTGAAGCCGGGTGATCGGATTATTGATCATCCTCCCAGGAACTGGAAACCCGGTACACCAATAAAATAATGTGGTCGCGTGGAGCGGAGTCCGGTTTCAGGGGGAACCGGAAACGATTATTCAGCACCTGATTAATCGTTACTTCGCCCCATTTGAGTTATAACAAATTAAGCATGAGCAAATTTAATTACAATGGATAATACAAAAAATAAACATGGTTTAGGGCTTGCCGGTACTCTGTCAAGAACCTTTATGCATTCGCCATTAACTCTGCTGCTTCTTATTGCGACATATGCAATTGGTCTGGCTGGTTTTATTCTGACACCCAGGCAGGAAGATCCTCAGATATCCGTCCCTATGGTGGATATTTTTGTCAGTTATCCCGGTGCCTCTGTTGAACAGGTGGCTTCACTGGCGGCTGAACCTCTGGAACGTATTATGAGTGAAATTCCAGGTGTTGATCATGTTTATTCTGCTTCCCAACGGGGGCAGACTATGGTTACTGTGCAATTCGATGTGGGCGAAGAATTAGGTCCTTCGCTGGTTAAACTGTACGATAAACTCGAATCCAATAAAGACTTAATTCCCCCTGGAGTGTCTCCGCCCCTGGTAAAACCCAAAGGAGTGGATGATGTACCCATTGTTGCCCTGACACTCTGGTCTGACAGCCTGGATGATGCAGCCCTGCACCTGATTGCACTGGATGTTATGCAGGAGCTGCAGGAGATCCCTGAAACCAGTAAAAGCTTTGTGATTAGCGGTCGTAGCGAACGTTTACGTATTGAAGTTAAGCCCGAGCGGCTGGCTGGCTATGGTATTACCTTGCAGCAGATTGCCAACACCGTGGCAACGGCCAATAGTGAGCGAACCGTTGGTTCGATTGAATCCGGTGAAAATAGTTTTAACCTTAATACCGGTTCCTTTTTAACCAGTGCAGAGGATGTCGAACGGCTGGTGGTAGCTATGCATAATGGCAACCCGGTGTATATTCGTGACATTGCCGATGTGATTCATGGTCCGGGTGAGACCCATAAACTGGTTAATTATTTTAGCGGACCGGCAATGGAAGAAGGTAAGCCGGCCAACGGTGCTCCCGCAGTAACACTGGCTATAGCCAAGAAAACCGGTACTAACGGGGTTAGTGTGGTCAACAAGATCCTGGAAAGGGTTGAGTCCATGAAAGGGCGTTTGATCCCCAGTAATGTGGAAGTAGCGGTGACCCGAAATTACGGGGAATCGGCGCAGGATAAAGTTAATGAATTAATGTTTAAACTGGTACTGGTGACCATTGCAGTTTCAATATTAATTTTCTGGTTCCTGAACTGGCGTGCGGCACTGGTCTGCTTTATTGTTATTCCTAATGTTATTCTGGTCACGACTTTCTTCGCCCTGATAATGGGCTTTACCATTGACAGGGTAAGTTTATTTGCTCTTATCTTTTCCATTGGTATTCTGGTTGATGATGCCATTGTAGTGGTGGAAAACATGTACCGGCGCTGGGCAATGGATGGGGAAATCAGTGACGATACTTCAGTAGATGCGGTTCGTGAAGTAGGTAATCCGACCATTCTGGCGACCTTTACGGTAATTGCTGCTCTGCTGCCTATGGGTATGGTACGCGGGATGATGGGGCCCTATATGGCACCAATTCCAGCACTGGGTTCAGTGGCCATGATGTATTCCTTATTTGCTGCTTTTGTATTTACACCGTTTCTGGCTTTACGCTTTAAGCCCTCCATGTCTAATCTACATAAGATGGAAGAGGCGGAACACCGAACAGTCAGACGTCTGGATGGTTTTTACCGAAATGTACTTAACCCGTTAATGGACAACAAAATAATAGGTTATAGCTTTCTGATTTCCCTTTTTGTAGTTTTCTTCCTTTGCTGTAGTCTGTTTTACTTTAAGGTTGTTAAAGTAAAAATGATGCCTCTGGATAACAAGGAAGTCTTTAATGTTATTATTAATTTCCCTGCAGGTACAGCTCTTCCTGCTACTGCAAATCTGACTCGACAGCTTGCTGAAGAAGTCAGAAAAATTCCTGAGGTTACAGCGATTCAATCTTATGTGGGAACGGCTTCTCCTTATGATTTTAACGGTCTGGTTCGGCATTATTATTTACGTCAGCAGCCCTGGCAGGCTGATCTGAATGTTCAGCTATTGCATAAAACCAGGCGAGAAAGAAGCAGTCATGAAATCGCTATTGAAACCAGAAAGGTACTTAAAGAACTAATTGCTAAAAAAGTTAAAGATGGTGTATATAGCAAGTTTGATGCGCCTAAAATCCAGATCGTTGAAATGCCGCCTGGTCCACCAGTTCTACAGTCAATGGTTGCTGAAGTTTATGGGCCTACTCCTCATGAAAGACGTGAGGTGGCTATGATGCTGACTAAGCTGTTTGAAAAAGCTGAGTCAATTGATGATGTAGATAACTATATTCAAAAACCTTATGAAATCTGGAACTTTAAAGTCAATCGTGAAAAAGCTATCCGTACTGGTGTCAGTGTCGATGCTATAAACAAAACCCTGGAAATGGCTATGGGTGGTTATGTGCTGGGCGATATTAAGGATGGTTCAATACTTGAACCTACCCTGATCATATTACAGGTACCTCTGGATGTCCGGGCTAATTTTAATAATCTGAGTCAGTTGCCGGTGCCGACAATAACAGGCGGCAGCGTTCCCCTGGCTGAACTGGGTGTGTTTACTAGAGGTTATAAAGAACCGATTATTTTCCATAAGGATCTGAGAGAGATTGAGTTTGTTACCGGTGAGGTTGTCGGTGAATTTGCAGCACCCATCTACGGTATCTTTGAAGTTGAAGATATGCTGGCTCTGGAAGAAAACCGAGGTCCTCGGGGCGAACAAATAACTGGTACCATGTTAGGCCCACCAGAGCCTTCTGAAATGCACAGCCACTCCGGATTTGAATGGGGTGGGGAATGGACCGTAACATATGAAACCTTCCGTGATATGGGACTGGCTTTTGGTGCTGCCATTATTATGATCTATATGCTGGTGGTCTGGGAATTCGGCAATTTCACTTTGCCTGCCGTTATTATTTCACCGATTCCTTTAACACTGGTGGGTATTATTCCTGGTCATGCCATTATGGGGGCGGAATTTACCGCGACGTCCATGATTGGTTTTATTGCCCTGGCCGGTATTATTGTAAGAAATTCAATTCTGCTGGTGGATTATTCCCGTCAGGAAATTTCCCACGGAGTCGCCATTCGTGAAGCGATTATTATGGCCTGTATTACCCGGACAAGACCGATTATTATTACGGCACTAGCCCTGGTCGTCGGTTCTACTGCTATTTTATTTGATCCGATTTTCCAGGGTATGGCTGTATCACTCATGTACGGTGTGTTTATTTCCACGATTCTGACTCTGGTGGTCATCCCGCTGGGTTGTTACAGTGGTAGAACGGCTTTTTGTGAGAATATGAATGAAGATCATCCAGATTACCCAATCTGTGTTGAATCAAGAACAAAACCACAAAATAAAAAGCCGTCTTCTATCCTGCCATTTATAGGTACACTATTATTTAATATTTATAATATAACAGTGACTGTAGTCCAGGTTGCGTGGTGGAGCCTGCAGGGCGTGTATACGCTTATTTTCAAGCGTAAAAAGAAGGCAAGTGGTTCTACTGCAGGCACAACAGCTGTTAAACCAGCCGTTAAGCCGACTACAGGTTCGACCGGTTCAGCTAAAGTACCTGCCAATACGGCTGAAACTACTGTGACTGAAAAGACTGAGCCTGCGGTTAAGGATATAGCATCAGCTGATAATACTAAAGCTGATGCTGACGCCCAGGACAGGTCTTCCAGTACAGCTAAAGTGGATGACGGTGAAGACAGCAAAGTTAAACCTGATTCGGCTCCTGTACCTGCCAAAACTGAAACTGAGCAAGAGCCATCTACAGAAGAGTCAGAACCTCAACAAAATACTGTTCAGAAAGAGGCGGTAAGTAAAAAGGCTGTAGCCAAAAAAGCCGTAGCAAAAAAATCAGCTGTGAAAAAAGCCACCGTTAAGAAGAAAGCTGCTGCTCGCAAAAAAGCCTTAACAGAAAGTGAAAAAGCAGAGGAAGCCAGTCCTAAAGGCAACCGTAAAACTGTGAAGAAAAAAGGACGTCGTGGTATTCAGCTGAAAGATGATTTAGGGGAGAGCAAAGACTAGCTAAAAGATAAATGTCCCGGTATCTTTATTTTAGTCTTGGTTGTAACGCAAAAAAGAAAAAAATGGGACAAAATTCTGATTAAATGGAGAGTATTATGAAGAGTCTATCTAAAGTGGTTGCTGCAGCGGCTTTTGCCAGCGCAGTTATTTTACCTTTACAGGTACAGGCAAGTGGTTGGTGGGATGATGGTGATTCCAATACTAACTGGAATGGTTATGGGAGTAATAACTGGAATAACAATGCCTATGGTAATGGTTATGGCAGCGGTTGGGGCGATGGTTCCGGAGATGCCGATATGGACGGTGACTTCGAAATAACCATTAAATCCCGTGCCCGTGGTCGTGGTCGTGGTAATACCCGTGGTTCCCTGGAAGGTCGCGGCTATGGTAATGGCTATAACAACTGGGATAACCGTTTTCAGGGATATGGTGATCAGCGTTATATAAACAATGATTATCCTCCCTATGGTTACAGACCTTACGGACCTGCTCCTTATATGCGTCCTGCTGTTGCTCCTGCACCAGCTGCATCCGCACCAGCGGCTCCTGCGGCCAAGTAACAGGTATCATAAGGTATTGACCCTGCAAAAGTAATACTGGCAGGTGATAATCATGCCCGGATTACCTGACAGGCTCTGTTAAATTGTCTGTTAGTGTGATCCGGGACTACCGTCTGACAAAAACAGGAATAATAAATGATCACGGTAATAGGTAATCTTAAAGGGGGTACGGGAAAAAGCACCGTGACCTTTAACCTTGCTGTATGGTTGGCATTGAACGATCATAAAGTTAAAGTGTTCGACCTCGATCCACAGGCCACTTTAAGTGATGTTGGAGATATTCGGGAAGAAGATGAGTATGAGCCTGTTATTTCGATCAGTCGTTCTTTTGATAAACTTAAAAAAACAAAACAGGAACAGATCCTGGTGGATATTGGCACCGCCGATACCGATGCAATGAAAAAAGCCATTGAGATCACAGATAGAATTATTGTCCCGGTGCCGCCCAGCCAGGCGGATATCTGGTCAACCCAGCGCTTTATTAAAATGGTGCTGGATATTTGCGGTAAAAAAAATATGCCGCAGATGCTTGGTTTTGTAAACCGTGCCGATACCCATATTGGTGTCAGAGAAACCGGGGAAGCAGAAGATGCTTTAAAGATGCTGCCGCATATTGATCTGATTGATACCCGGCTTTACCAGAGAACAACTTATAGACGGTCCTTTAGTGAAGGACTGGCCGTGTTTGAACTGGAGCCTAAGGGAAAAGCCGCTGCAGAAGTTAACAAATTTGCCAGTATGCTGTATCCCTGAGTTTTAAAGGAAGAGTTCTGTGTCACCTTCGATGAAAGTATTTCGGTGGATATTAAGTCATCTGACGCTTATTACTATAGTTCTGGTGATACTGTATTTCTACTGGATCTGGGGAGCTAATAAACAGGAGCCTTCCATAACGAGTTCCACAGCAGGCAGTGCTGACAGTCAGATTAAGGAAGCAGTTAAGGAAAATATTCAACAAAATGATAAGGAACAAAAGCAGAATATCCGACAATATTCTGTAATTGAGTCTTATCAGACGAATTCTGATAATGATCGTTATCCGGAAAATGCCGAACCCTTACCGGATCCTCAGGCCTTTTCCGAACGTATGAGACAGTATCAGCTTAGACTTTCCAGGGAGGAACGTGAAAGGCTGAGCAATTATGATAAGGCCTTACAGGCAAGAAACCGAACAAAGGTTATGGGCGTTAAAGCTGTAGCGGAACCGGTTTTCCCTGATGAACAGATAGTGCTGAATAAAACGGCTTATCCTGGGCCACAGGAAATTAATAATCATCCCCGGGTAAAGCCGGTGATTGAATTTTCAAGGGAACCGTTCGGGCAAAAGCCCGCAACAGCAGCAGTAGAAGCTGTACCGTCAGTTGAGGTACCTGAGTCCGTGCAGAAGCCGGTGATCAATGACAACCTGCAGAAGCAGATCCGCTCCAGGCAAAAACAGTTAAGTCATCAGATGATTTCGCTTTTGTCGGCAACAGATATGCCGGGTAAATCAGCTTTGAATATGGCTGACCAAATGGAACCGGCAGCAGATACACGGCCAGTAACAGAGACTAAACACAATAGCCCCTCTGTACCCTTCTCCGTGCCGGAAGTGAAGCCGGTGATAAAAACTGTAGAGCAGAAGCAACTTCTGGCAGAAGCACGCAAGGCATTTGAACAAGGGCAGTATGCCGTAGCCGAGGAGAAATACCTCAGACTGGCGGCATTGTTACCGGAATTGCCGGATGTAATGGGGGAACTGGCTAATGTGTATCGAGCACAGAGGCGGATGACCGATTTTGTTGCAGCCAATACTCGTTTTGTAAAGCGGCTTGTTAATCACTATCGATTTAAGGAAGCCTGGAGAGTGGTTGCAGAAACAGCGGATGTGGACAGGAATGTTGCTGATAAACAGCGTAGAATAATAAATAACAAACAGAAACAGGTGGAAACAGAAACTTTCATGCAATAATGCTTTGTACGATAACAGCAAAGTATAAAAGCAAACGGCAAAAGCCGAATGTCTCATAAGGAGTAATCTGTCAACACCAGATTAGAGACTGTGAACCTGGAATTTACCTGTGACCATTTTGAAACAAATTATTTGCATTTAGATTAAAAGGATTTTCCTGATAATCAAGGGGTGGTTAATGCTTAGGAGAGAAAAAAATGCCTATCAAAAGGTTGTACCATAAATTAACCAATGAAGCGGAAGATGCCACCGGTTTTGATTCTGATACCCTGGCGGGTCGCAGAAAAGGTGCCGATGTAAAAGGACAGAGATTACAGCTGATTGTCTATACTGCATTGTTTGCCTTTATCGTCCTGGCAGCCTATGGATATTATCTGATTTTTAACCTGACCCATGATGTTCATTCCCTGTCTAATGATGTTCGGCAAATGGCCCGTTCAGTGAACCAGATGTCCCTTTCAGTGACAACCAATATGGAAGTTATTTCAGCTAATGTTGTAGAAATGGGAAAAGCTACTAATACCATAGCCAGTGTGGTTACAGAAACTATGCCGGTCATGTCGGATAACACCAGCAAGATGACGGTTACCGCTGATAATGTCAGTCACCGCATCGATGGTATGAGTACTAATATGCAGGCCATGAGTGCAGGCATAATTGGTATGCAGCGGGATATGTGGAGTATGAACAAGAGCATCTCCAACCCTGGCGAAAGTATGATTGACAGCATGATGCCCTGGGGTAATAATCGCAGAGGATCACCCGGACCATTAGCTTTTCCCCCCCCAGTACGTTAATATTAAATTTTTAATAATATGCGGAGTTTGAGTGCCAATGTTTGCAGGACCAAGCAAGTTACTTAAATCAAGACTGAAAAGTTTGCAGGATAATCTCGCTACCGAGAATCCTATTTTAATTGATGCCGTTGACTCGTTTAAAGAGCTGGACAGAGTCGGTTATCGTCTGGGTTTATTAACCCCTGATCAATCTTTTGCTACCAGCATTTCATGGTGGCCGTTGATTTCTATTCTGGGTACTTTCTCAGCGGGTAAATCTTCGTTTATTAATAGTTACCTTGGCGTGGATCTCCAGTTAACTGGTAACCAGGCCGTGGATGATAAATTTACCGTCATTTGTTATAGCCAGGATGAACAGGTCAGAGTATTACCCGGCCTGGCTCTGGATGCTGACCCACGCTTACCTTTTTATCAGATCAGTGAAGAAATTGAAAAAGTGGCGGTCGGTGAAGGCAGCCGTATTGATACCTATCTGCAGTTAAAAACCTGTAAAAGTGATGCCTTAAAAGGCAAGATCCTGATTGATTCCCCCGGATTTGATGCTGATGAACAACGTAACTCCACCTTAAAAATTACCGACCATATTATTGACCTTGCGGATCTGGTGCTGGTGTTTTTTGATGCCAGACATCCCGAACCCGGTGCCATGAAAGATACCTTGCAGCACCTGGTAGAAGGCACCATTCGCAGAAATGATGCTGGCAAGTTCCTGTTTATTCTTAACCAGATGGACTCTACTGCAAAAGAAGATAATGCTGAACAGGTGGTCGCTGCCTGGCAGAGAGCCATTGTTCAGACCGGCCTGTCTACTGGACGCTTTTACTGTATTTACAATGAAAAAGTGGCTCAACCTATTGAAGATGAACATCTTAAACAGCGCTATAAGGAAAAGCTGGATATTGATCTGGGTGAAATAAAGCATCGTATGCAGGAAGTCAGCGTAGAGCGGGTCTATCGTATTATCGGCGCTCTGGAGAATACGGCTAACCAGATTGAACAGTCAGCGGTACCCAGAATCAAACAGGCAATGGAAGCCTGGTCTCGGAAAGTTCTCATCTTTGATGGTATTTTATACGGTCTTATCATTGCGGCACTTATTGGTTTTTCAGTTTATGCCGGATACTGGGTGGACTGGTCTTTTCAGCCGCCCTGGCTGGAAAGTTTTAAAGCCAGTAAAATAGCTCAGGGTATCACTGCAGGACTGTTCATTGCGGTATTTGTCGGTATTCACTACTGGGTACGCAGTAAAGTTGCTAAAATGATAGTGAAGACTCTGCCTACGGAAAATGGTCCGGGTAATATTGCGGCTGCTTTTTTAAAGAACAGCTTTCCTATGCGCAGTATCTTTGCCGTTAATCCGGCTGGCTGGGGCAGAAGGGCACGTAAAACCATTGAACGGGTTCGCAATGAAGCGGACACCTTTGTAAAATCGCTTAATGATAAATTTGCCGATCCTCTGGGACGAAAGGAAGCAGAGGAACAGGCGAAAGCTGAAGACAGGACAGAAGCTTAAATTTATTGTCAGGTAAAAAAAGCGGTGTTAACCTCTGTGGTTAAACACCGCTTTTTTTTGCCTGCAATAGCGCTTATACTTGAAATTAATTATTGATTTTACCTAATTCCGGAGCAGGATAGTATGGATTTTGAAAGAGTTTCCTTTGCTTTTTTTATTGTTTTTGCACTGACCATTAACTTTGGTTTTTTTGCCGGTGATATTGATAACCCTGCTCATCATCATGTTATGGAACTGTATTCGGCAATTATTATCAGCTTAATTGCCACCATTATTAAACTGGGTGATCGAACCCATATTGGTTCAGTACTCCTGGCCACCAGTCTGGTCGCCGATTTGCACCTTCTGGCTGCTGCATTTATCTGGGGATATTCCCAGCATGTTTCAGATACCGGAGTGACCCCCGATATTATGGCGACTATTGTTTCTGTTTCCGGTGGTGCGCTTATTGCCAATATCACCTCAGTGGTATTACTGGTGATTGAAACGGTTGTAGTTCGCCGGTAATGAATAATTTGATTTTTCTGTTTCTGAAACGGATTAGACTGCCCTTATTATTATTAATTACCAGTTATGCGGTGGTCATCCTGGGTTTTGTCCTGATCCCCGGTCGCGATGATCAGGGCAATGTCTGGCATATGAGTTTTTTCCATGCTTTTTACTTTGTTAGTTTTATGGGATCAACCATTGGTTTTGGTGAAATTCCCTACGAATTTACCAATGCCCAGAGAATGTGGACGGTATTCAGTATTTATATCACCGTTACCGTCTGGTTATACAGTATTGGTGCTGTTTTAAGTACCCTGCAAAATCCCACTTTTAAGAAAATCCTTAGAGAAAATGAATTCCGGCGTAAAATCAGACGTATTAAAGAACCGTTTTATCTGATTTGCGGCTATGGTGATACCGGCAAGCTGCTGGCCCATGAACTGGCAGAAAATCATATACTTTCAGTGGTTATTGATATTGATCCGGAGCGGATTGATGATTTGTTGATCAACGAACCCTATGTTGATATTCCAGCCCTGGCGGGTAATGCTTCCTATCCTGAAGTCCTGGAAAAAGCCGGTTTGACCAAACCTGACTGTCGTGGGGTTATAGCCCTGACCAATAAAGATCATGTCAATCTTAAAATAGCGATTGCTGCCCGTTTACTCAGTAAAAAGCGGGTTATTGATGATAGCGATCTTATGCTGGTCTGCCGGGCAGAAAGCAGTGATGCAGAAGCGAACATGGCCTCGTTCGGCACCAGTCATATTATCAATCCTTATGAAGTATTTGCCCGCAGACTGGCGCTTTCTATACGCTCACCCAGTGCCTACCTGGTGTATGAATGGTTGACCAGTGTCCATTATCTTGATGAAGATGAAGATGATGATAATGAGGATGATATAAGTGAAGATGAAGATAATCAAAATAAGAATGATAAAACTCACCTGGTCCGGGAAGAACCCATTTGTCCTCCCAAAGGACTCTGGGTTATTTGCGGTTACGGACGTTTTGGCAAGGCTGTGGCCCGCCATTTAAATTATGTCGGTATTCAAACCCGGGTTATTGAAGCTATGCCGGAACTGACTCATCCCCCGGAAGGCAGTATCCACGGCAAAGGGACAGAAGCAATTACCCTGCGTGAAGCCAATATTACTGAAGCCGTGGCTATTGTGGCCGGAACGGATAATGATGCCAATAATCTTTCCATTATTATTACTGCCAAGGATGAATTAAAACGGGTATGGCAGACAAAGCAGCAGAACCGGGCGTTTAACAGCCGTTATCATTTGCTGGTGGATGATGAACTGCAGCAGGAAGAACTTGCTCAGGAACAGCACAAACTGTTTACTGTTGCCCGTCAGAATCATAGTCATAACAGGGATGTATTTAAACAGGCTGAACTGGATTTTATTATGCAGCCGGCCAGTATTATTGCCGGAGAAATCCTGTCTATTATAAAAACCCCCATGCTGGACAGGTTCCTGTCTCTGGCCAGACGTCAGAAAGATGCCTGGGCAAACCTGTTAATCAGCCGGATCAGCAGTTTTATTGAAGAAGATGTACCTAATACCTGGATGCTGGAAATATCTGAACAACAGACCCCGGCAGTAGCTTATTTTCTGAAACAGGGTACAATCATGCTTGATGAAATGCTGCGTCATCCTAGAAACCGGGATAAATCTCTCAATTGCGTGGTCTTACTGGTACATCGAAAAATAAGCCGCTTGCCTAATCAAAAACCCAGGCAGTCAGCCCCTTCTAAAAGAGAGCGTTTTAAAGATTATCTACTGCCGGAAGGTGACTTTGAGATACAGAAAGGGGATCAGCTGCTGTTCTGCGGTGATTCAGAAAGTATGAATTTAATGTGCTGGACAGTCAGTAATATTAATGTCTACAATTATCTTAGAACCGGTTATGAATTGCCCGGCGGGTATGTCTGGCAGTGGATATATAAGCACAAACTACTACGTCAGGAAAAACTCTATTCGCAACAGGAAAGTTCCAGAACCAAAGCCAGTATTGAATAAGTTAAATAAAACACTAAAAATAAAGAGTGTAACAGGACAATAATGTTTAATAACAAAAAAAAATTACAATTAAGTCTTATTATGTCCGGTCTGCTTTTACCGGCAACACTTTTTGCTCAAAGCAGCTATATGTTTCCCAGCGATATTACTGATCCTTCTGAGCAGACAAAAGTCGACGCCGAACGGTCACAACGCTATGAGTCAGAGCGGAAGTGGGTATATCCTGATGAAGAAAATATTTCTCGGCAAAGACAATATTCTGAATCACAGAATTCTTACGAAAACTTTGATAATGGGTCAGAATACCCACGCTCGGAGCATTATAAATACGATGATTTTTCTAACAGGAATTCTTCTGAAGCAGACTATCGGGATGCTCAGGATAGACATACCTATACGGAGCGGCAATTTCAACCGTCACAGTCTCATTTTGATAATAGTCAGTCCCGATACCAGTCAGAGCCTCCATTCCAGTCAGAATCCCGTTATCAATCCGAACAGCGCTATCAGTCTGAAAGGAGCCATCAGCCCAATAGGAGCCATCAGCGGGGTAGTAACAGCCGTCAGCGGGATAATAACAGCTATCAGCGTGATAATAATAGCTATCAGCAGGATAATAATGACCGTCAGTTTGATAACCGTTATCAGTCTGATAATTCCTATTTTCCGCAGACGTCCGGAGCAATATACGTCAGTGATTTGATAAAAAAACCTGAAGGTCAGGCTAAACGATTTTTCCCGGAAAAAGGTGATATTGGCCAGTACAGAGCCAGGGCAAAACAACCTTTTAATAGGACCATCAACAAATTTGAAAAAGCCACTGACCAGGTTCAGTCTCAAATTCGATATATTCCAGTACCCGTATATACCTATGCATTGCCTCCGGGAACCTTGCCGGGTACAGTTCCCGGTATTGTAACACCACCCAACATGGTACCGGGCTACAGCCATCTTAGCCCGTCTTACGGCTCATATAATAGTTCACCTTACTCACTTTATTCCCTGCCTGGAACAGGCGGTGTGCCGGTTGTAAATCCATACGCAACAATGCTTCCTGATTATGGCGGTAATTATTATGGTCTCAGTAATGGCAGCGTATTTCCCTATAACCCTGCTAATACACCTGTAAATAGTCTTCCTGGGTTCTCTAATATGCCGGGTATTTTTCCCTGATAATATATAATTTTTTAAAGGGATAGTCAGAAACTGTCGTAAAAAGCGTATGAAAAAAGGAATAATGTAGTTTTCCGAAATTTCATTATGTATAATTGCCGGGTTTGCTGAAAAGACAGTATTAAACCAGATGTTTATTAACTATTCAGTACAAACTGCCGCATTAATTGTATAGTAATAACCAACCTTAAACTGCAGAGTAAAAACAGACACAAAATCTTATGCACCTGAATCAAAAAACCGATTTTAATGAATACTCTGGACTTAAGGTAGCCATCGTTTCTGATACTCATGAAGAACTGGCTCCGGAAATTGTCGGCCAGATCACGGAATGTGATCTGGCCATCCATGCCGGGGATATTGGTAATAGTGATGTGCTTGAAATGATGCAGCCTGAATCAGGCCATATTATTGCCGTTGCCGGTAATAATGATAAGCCTTATTTATGGGAGTTCAAAGACTGGGATCTGGTAAAAAATCTGCCTCAGCAGATAGACTTAGCCATGCCCGGAGGCAGGATTGCTATTGAACACGGTCATAGACATGATATGTACAAGCCAGATCACAGTGACTTAAGAAAAGCGCATCCGGGGGCTCGTCTGATCATTTATGGTCATACCCACATTCAGGTTATTGATACCGATGATGAAGAGCACCACGTTTTAAATCCCGGGGCTGCTGGTTTTACCCGAAATAAAGGCGGCCCGTCCTGCATTATTCTGACTATTGAAAACGACAACTGGGACTACCAGGTACTCAAGTTTTCGGAAACCTAATCCTGCCTGGGTAATACCTTATTCAGGTATAAGTAACCAAATACAGCTGACAAAGTCGAACCCAGTAAAATACCCAGGCGATCATGCATCAGATTGGCTGTAGTGCCTCCCTGTTCAAATGCCAGAGAGCCGATAAACAGACTCATAGTAAAGCCTACCCCGCAGATAAATGCGATGCCGTATACCTGTTTCCAGCCGGTATTTCTTGGTAAAGCTGCAATATTCAGTTTTACAGCAATATAGCTGAATAAAAATACCCCTATCTGCTTGCCAAAAAACAGACCAAGAATAATACCCAGAGGTACCGGCTTAGTGAGGGTATCCAGGGTAATCCCTTCAAGTGAAACCCCGGCATTAAAAAAGGCAAATATCGGCATAATAAAGAACACCACGCTGTTACGTAAATCATGCTCCAGGTTGATCAGGGGAGAGCTCTCATCAGATGAAGAGGTTTTTAAGGGTATAAAAAAGGCCAGAATAACACCGGCCAAAGTTGCATGAACGCCAGATTTTAATACGGCCACCCACAGGATGACACCGGTCAGGATATAAGGTGTGAGTTTACGAACATTCTGGCTGTTTATTAAGGTCAGGATCAGCATACAGGCAGAAGCTATTACCAGGCTGGTAAAAGACAGATCGCTGGTGTAAAACATCGCAATAATAATAATGGCCCCCATATCATCCAAAATGGCCAGGGAAACAAGGAAAATCTTCAGGGAAGGCGGTACTCGTTTACCAAACAGAGACAGTATACCCAGTGCAAAGGCAATATCAGTAGCCGTTGGAATGGCCCAGCCCGCAAGAGCTACTGGATCATTCCAGTTGATAAAAGCATAGATTATACCGGGCATAATCATGCCGCCAAAAGCGGCAATGGCAGGTAAGATAATGTTTCTTGGTGTGGACAGCTCACCTTCAATCAGTTCTTTTTTCAGCTCCAGGCCGATTAACAGAAAAAACACGGCCATAAGTCCGTCATTAATCCATAACACCAGTGGTTTGGCTATGTCCAGGGCGCCAATTCGGACTTCTACCGGTATCGTTAATAATTCACCATAGAGATCCCTTAGGGGGGAATTAGCAGAAATTAAAGCCAGAACAGCCGCAATTAAAAGTAGAATGCCACCGGCACTTTCTTTTTTCAAAAACTCTCGAAAAAAATTAATAATATTTCCCTGTCCGGACATTTATGTATCCAATATTCCAGTTGATTGATTGTTTTATGGTTCCTGTCACATAGTTCCCTGAGTTATTTTAAAGTCAATTATGTATGAAATACAGTCTTTCCGGAAATATCTGAAATTTAATTGGCGGAATAGCTAAGCCTGTGGATAAGTCTGTGAATAAACTTTGTGTAATTAAACTATATGTCATGAAATCAGCACTTTATGATATATATGTTACCAATTGCAATAATAAACCATGATAAAATAGGCTTTTATAAAACAATAAGATAGCTGTTTTTGATTTATTTCTATTGACAAAACTGTAATAATTTATAGGATTTTTGTTAAATTTCTTTAAAAGGTATCAGAACTGAATAACTTTTAGAAAAACAGAATGACCGGTCAAATTTCTGGTCGCAGGCCTCTATATAAGAGCTGATTTAAAGGTGGCTCGGAACGGCCTTTCTTTATGCTATGAAATTATCTACATCAATTACGGTATTATTACTGAAAAAGAATATAATAAGGCCAAAGAGATAATCATACAACGATACGATAACCAGAGGTTTCCTGATATTACAGCTTTAGGTAAAAAAGTTAATCCAGCCAGAAGAGTCCCGGAAGAGTAATTGTTATGCCGGAAATTGTACTGGAACAGTTAAAGCAGACCATTTCCAGAAACTGTCATATTTCTGATGCCCAGTATGCTGGTAACTATACCCTGTGTATTTATCTGCTTAAAATGCGTGAATTTTATCGCTGGGAAAAACAGATCCCTTTTTCTGAAAACTTATCCAATGACGATATTGGCCAGTGGTTAATGGAAAGAGAAGCCTGGTGGGGCTCCCTGGAAGAAGAGCCTTTCAGTGAATTACATATTAATGGGAAAGTGGTTTCCTGTTATGAAGCAGAGCTTGTTAATTCCGTGCTTGAGCCAGACAGCCTGGTTTACAGTGGTGGTTATGGTAATTATGGCAAACCGGTTTTTTTCCTGGCCGATCTGGAAAGTCAGATCCGTTATAAAGATTATCAGCTTTATATTTGCGGTCATGAATATGCAAGAGAACTGGCGGCCCCGCCGGGAATGAGTCAGAACCGTTCCATTTATATTCGCAAGGAATCCTTAAAACGTTTTATCTGGGAAAAATACGAAGAATCACATTGGTATAATAGTGATAATCCCCTGGCAAAAGCTCTGGCCTGTTATAATTTTGAACAGCAACCGGAAAGCTCATTAGAGCAAATGGCCTCCCTGGAAGCAGATACTATTTTATATCATGAAATTGGTGAGATAGAGTCAAGCAGGATTCTGGGTTCTCAATGGTCAGAAATGGTGATGCAGATGCCGCGTTCTAAAAGTGAATTTATGGCGCGGGCGGTAAAAGATCATATTGCAGATGCCTTATCAACCTTACCCCGTTTAATAGAAAATAAGGATGCTGCCCAGATACATTTTTATTTTGCTAATTTTAAGGGGATGCGTCGGGAAATATTTCCGTTACTTTTAACGGCTTATCAGCAATGGTTGAGCAATAAGAACCTGTCCGCATTAAAGCAAATAACAGAGCAGTCTGAACGGCACTGGCTTGATACTGCACAGAAAATGCTGGAAATATTTGAACACAAAGGCCGTTCAGCCCTGGCTGATATTGAAACTCTGGTACAAAAAAATATTCTCTAAATATTGCTCTGCAGTTGATTCCAGGCATTCTGGATAATCAGGGTCATTTCTTCCGGTCTGGAGGTGGTTGGCTGGGTTATTAATACGTTTTCAAACAGTTCCTGAATTTTCAGAGAATGCTGAGGTACGAGTTTGCCTTCCCAGTGTTTCTTTTTATGCTCTTTGGCTAACTTTGCGTAGGTGGCTGCAATCATATTATAAGCCGCTCTCAGGTCGCCTCTTTGGGCATGCTCGTTAACCTTATACATAATGGTTCGACTGAGCTGTTCCATTTCAGATAAGTTATGAGCCTGCAGTAACTGGGATTGCAGCTTGATAAAATCTTTCTGTCTAAACGGTTTTTGCCTGCGTTTAGAGATATGTCTGGAGGTGTGAATGTTTTTGATATAGGACTGGGTGAGATCGTTACTGAAAACCCGCCGGGCAGTGAGTTTACTGGACTGGGAACACCCCTGATTGGTAAATTCAATGGTACCGTCTGCCTGTATGCATTGGGAAATGGTTACAGACCAGGCATACTGACTGAAAAACAGGGCAGTAACCATAGCTGCTATAGCTATTAAAAAAAATGAACGTTTTTTTCCCTGTAAGCTTTTTCCCTGTAAAAGAAGTGTCTGTATATATCTGTATGGCATTTTCAGCTGGCTTTTTATGGTTTGTGCATTAAAGCCTTACCTTAAATGTATTGCCAGAGAAAATCTCTGGCAATACTGAAAGCTTTGGCCTTATTTTTTATCATCATCAACAGAAATTGATAGGGCTTTGGCAACAGAAATGGCCACTTTATCACCGACCTTAACCTGTTTTAACTTACCAGGAATTTCAGGTCTGAAAGTGCGGGTGTTGCCCTGTTTATCTTTAAGTGTAACAAGATTATGCCTAAGATCAATGTTGCTGATAGTAACAACAATGGTTTTGGCTGCTGCAAGAGCACCACCGGGCTTGGCGCCTTCAGGTGTACGGGCGAAAATGGCTTCTGCTTCTTCACCCATATTGATGGCACCTTTACCAAATGCTTTAATCTGAATCGTTTCAGCATAATTAACATTTATTAAATCACCGACTTTAAGCTGATCAAAATTTCTGGCACCGTCACCTACCTCTACTTTTTTTGTGAATCCAGAGCGGTCTTTAAGCATAACCCAGCGTTCATCCTTGTTAATTTCCAGAACTTCCAGCTGCTGTTCGACCAGAATACTTTCAGATGTAGAGGGCTTATTTTGCTCTGCTATGGCCAGATTTGATACGAATAGTACAATAATTGCTGAAGTAATGATAAATTTTGATTTCATTCCTGGTTCCTTAATTAATAATAATGTGCCTTAGATATTATTTACCTAATACTAAATCATGCCCGATCCCGAAAAAAGTATCAATGCGGTAAGTGTATTTTGTCGAATAAATTGGCCTGAGTTGTATAAAATGTGTTTTACGTTTGTTTATTTAGCAAAAAAAGCCGGGCAGAATCTATAATCAGTCACTTAGCTCCTTATCCACAGAAATTGAGTATAACTTTGTGAATAAACATTGAGTAAAGCTGCAGGAGGCCTGTTGTTATTACATTTATGACATTTTGATTACATTATGAACATTTTTTATTAAAACTTATTTATCAATTAAATCAAATGCTTATAGTTTTTATAATATTCCTGTTTTGATTTGAGATATTTTGCACATAAATTTTTTAAAAAATGATGAGCATAGCGCAAAATTGAATAACTTTTTAAAAAAACAGGCTGAAGCCTAATAACAGAAAGGGATTTTCTTACATAAAGTGATATTCAGCCAATATTGCTCTATAGTATTGAAATAACCATTTTTTTCTTATTGCGAAAATGACTTCTGGGATATTTATCCTGTAAAAATGGAGCGGGTTTAGAAATAACTTTTGAGATTTTATGGCGGTTAAAACAGAAAAAGTCCTGACACATAATCTGGCCATTGGTATGTATGTTTCGGCTCTGGACAGACCCTGGCTGGAAACCAATTACCTGCTGGAAGGCTTTTATATTGAAACCATAAAAGACATAGAAAAACTGGAGCGCCTGTGCCAGTTTGTTTATATTGACGTTGAACTGACAAGGGAGAAAATTAAATACAATGGTCAGGCAGATCCCTCTCTGCTTTCAAGAATTAAAACTATTGCTAATACTGAAATTACCTTTTCCACCATCAGGAGCATTGCTAATACGGATATCAAGGATCTGACGTTTAGCCGTAAATCCAGACAGCAGAATATTAGAAAAGATAATGAGTATCGAAAAAGCACCACGTTCACCACAGAATTTCGTACTGCCAATCAGTTATATAAGGAAATCACCGTCACTGCCAGCAATCTGTTCGCTAATGCCCAGACCGGTCGTGTTATTGATATGCCAACGGTAAAACGTACTGCAACTGCCGTTGTGGACAGTGTGGTACGAAATCCCGATGCCTTGCTCTGGTTAACCCGTCTGCATGAAAAAGATACCCACTCTCATAACCGTTCACTTCGAACTTCTATCTGGGCCATTGCTTTTGCCCGTCACCTGGGGTTTGAAAAAGAAAAAATGAACAACCTTTCCATTGCCCTGTTATTGTGTAATATCGGCAAGGCAAAACTGCCCAGAGAGCTGCTGGAAAAAGAAGATGAACTGGAAGGGGAGGATTTAAGAGAGTACCAGAAACATGTTGAACTGACCCTGGATGCTCTGAAAATTATGGGGCGTACGCCACAGGCCATTATTACCATTATCCGGGCCCATTGTGAACGTTTTGATGGTTCAGGTTATCCCATGGGACTGATGGAACAGGAGATCCCTTTTCTGGCGCAACTGGCGGGATTAGTCACCTACTACGAAGAAATTACCAATCGCCGCAAACAGGAAAACTCCATGGATCCGACCCGGGCCGTTGAGCATTTATACCGACTGCGTGATAAAAAGTTTATGGCGGAACTGGTGGAAGAATTTATCCGCTCTATTGGTATTTATCCGGTCGGCTCCATTGTGGAGTTAAACTCAAAAGAAATTGCAATTATTGTGGAACAGCACTCCAGAAACCAGTTATTACCTCAGGTACTTATTTTAAGGGATAGTAACCGTAAACCGGTTACTATCTACAAGGTGCTGGACCTCTATGCTATTAATGAATCGGCGGGGGAAGCGTCTGAAAACATCAGACCTAAAATTATTAATACCTATTCTCTGGGTACTTTTGGTATTGATGTCGAGGAAGTAACTGAAGGCTTAAAACGTGCAACGACCGGAGACAAAAAAGTGGCTGACAAGCCATGGGATATTAAAGGTTTGCTAAAAAAAGTGGTATCCTGAGAAAGGTTTTATTATTCCCATCAATAAATATTTACTGGATATGCCAGAAATGAAGTTAATCACCAGTTTTATCCTGTTTCTTATGCTGACAGCCTGTCAGTCGACTCTGATACATTCAAATGGTAATTATATTGAAGCAGATGCTCAGGCCACCATTGAAATTCTACAGCCCTTAAAAGTACACCCTGAATCGGCCAGAGCATTTTTACAATATGGTGAACTGCAGCCCAAAGGACGCTTAAATCTATATGAAGTCAATTGTGAAGTTGAAATCAATACCGTTTCTGAACAGCCGCAGACAATACCGCCAGGCGTATTCAGGGTCATATCGATTGTTCAGGATGAAAGCCCCATTGTACTGTTAAAAGCGGTTAAACTGGCAGCGTTAAATGTCAGCTGGGGTGATGATGATTCACCAGTGGATATTATGCATTTTTATCGTTTTTACCTGGAGCCGCTTGATCCGGATTCTAAATCAGATGTACGCAGTATTACCTGTCGCGGTGCCCAGTCAGAGCCCTTTAATGCCGAGTTGCCAGGCTTACAGGAAATGCAGGCTGCCAGCGGTTCGTATCTGAAATTTAACCTGTAAATATGGCGGCTGATTACCAGGGGTTGTAGTTGATGCTGGAAGGGCATGCGTTTATACTCATGGCATTCAAATTTAATAGTACCTACCGAATTGATATTCAGACAGAGGAAAGTATGCAAAAAATTATCGCTTTATTGTTATTGTTGGGTAGTGTCTTTTATTCCCATGTACAGGCACAGGAAATTACTGTGGTTTCTAATATCTGGCCGCCTTATGTGGATGATTCACTACCGGACGGCGGGCTGGCCATGAAAATTGTTAAAACAGCCTTTAAACGGGCCGGTTATACTGCAAATGTGCGTATAGAAAAATGGGAAAAAGCCCTGGCCGGCTCGAAAATGGGTGTTTATGACGTGGTTGGCGCGGTCTGGAAAAGCGACAGCCGTAAAAAGAAACTTATCTACAGCCAGCCCTATTTAAAAAATAATATTGTTTTTGTGGCCAATGCCAATAGTAAATTTGAATATAATAAGCTCAGTGATCTGCACGGTTTGCTGGTGGGCATATTAACCGATTACGCCTATGATGAAAAATTCATGAAGGATCCCCGTATCCTGAAATTTAAAGCCAATCGCCTGACCCAGAACCTGATTGCCGTAGAAAACGGTCAGCTGGATCTGGCCGTTGCCGATAAACGGCTGGCTCTTTATGAACTGAAACATTTTATGGGCGGTAACCAGAAAAACTTCCGCTTTCTGGCTAATAATCTGACCTCCCGTAATCTGTATATTGCCGCACCAAAAGCCAATAGGGAAAGCCAGACGATTATTAATAAATTTAATCAGGGACTGGCTTCTATTAAGAAGGACGGAACCTATCAGAAAACACTGGACTCTTATACTTTTTAAGCGTTGGTCTTTTTATTGAGGTTTATGATTCTGGCTGAACTTTTTCGGCAGGAGGAAAACGGGTTTCATTAATGGCCATTTTTTCCCGGGTCACTTTCATCAGGTCGATATCCATCTGTTCGGCCATTCTCAGCAGATAGATAAATATATCGGCCATTTCATAACCGATCTCTTTATGTTGCTCTCCACGGATGGTCTGGCTCTCTTCCGGAGTCAGCCATTGAAAATGTTCTACCAGTTCTGCCGCTTCTGCAATTAATGCCATGGACAGATTTTTGGGGGTATGGTATTGCTCCCAGTTACGGGCGATAGCGAACTGTTTTAGATCATCGGAAAGTTTTTCTACGGTATCGGTCATTTGGTGGAGCTCTAATGTTCTGTTTGGGGGACATAAATCCGCAGTTGAAATAAGGCCGGTCTTTCAGAAGATGCCGTGAACCCTTCCATGGGGGCTTGGATGCAGCATCCATGCTGCATACACTTCTGAAAGACCGGCCTTACTCCAACTGCTCAATGCGACATTTATTGTTTGCTTAAGGATATTATAAACATGAATTTTGTTTGCAAGTAAAATAAAAACTCAGAGTAGCAGGGGAAGGGAGCGCCTTGCTGAAGTTTCAGAAACATGGATGTTTCTGCAAAGCCCCCATGGATGGGTTTACGGCGGCTTCAGCAAGGCGCTCCCTTCCCCTGCTACGGATTCTAAGTAATTCTATTAAAAATATACCCATTTTGGAGTAGGTTTTTAAAACTAAAATCCATGGTATGTTTATCTACTTAAAAAAACAACCGGCTTTATCCGCATTCTATTATCAGGATGTGGTTATAAAAAGATAATAAATAAGAGTTGTTAAGTGGTAAATTGAAGGATAAAACGAGGTATAACCTAAACGAGGTAAAACAATGCAAGTAAAAGATACTATGTGTACAGAAGTTAAAACATGCACACCTGAAACCCCTGTTAAAGATATTGCAACTATTATGTGTTTCAACAAAATCAGTGGCTTACCAGTGGTGGATGAAGATAATAATGTGCTTGGCATAATTTCAGAAAAAGATATTCTGTGCAGTATGTTCCCGGATATGCAGGAACTGGTTGAGTCAGGTTCCAAGCCTGATTTCGAGGATATGGAGAAGGACTACAACAGTGTTTTAGGTAAGACCGTTGATGATCTGATGACCCGTACTGTCGCAACGGTTTCTCCGGATATGCCGATTTTGCGTGCAGCTTCCATGATGTGGCTGCGTAAAATTCGTCGTATTCCAGTGACTGAGAACAATAAACTGGTGGGTATTCTGAGTATGGGGGATGTTCATAAAGCTGTTTTTCAGGAAAGTTTACTGGTAAAAACCTGATAAACACAACTAAGCCTGGCGGTACTCAATCACTATCATGTTAAGCGAAAGTACTATCATGTAAAGCAAAAGCTAAAAAAGACCAAAACAGCACAAACATGAAAAAGACCTTTTAACCTTTATCTGCTGTTGATAGAATATTCGAGTTTATTAAAATTTAAGAGTAAATCTGGAGTTATTATGACTAAAAAAAATGCATTTTACGCACAGTCAGGTGGTGTTACAGCGGTAATTAATGCCTCAGCCTGCGGCGTGATTGAAACTGCTCGTAAAAACAGTGACAAAATCGGTACCGTTTATGCCGGCAGAAACGGTATTATCGGTGCTCTGACTGAAGATCTGATTGATACCAGCCTGGAATCTGACGAAAACATTGCTGCTTTACGTTATACCCCTTCCGGAGGTTTTGGTTCCTGTCGTTTTAAACTGAAGAGCCTGGAAGACAATAAACGTGAATATGAGCGTCTGATCGAAGTCTTTAAAGCACATGATATCGGTTACTTTTTCTATAATGGTGGCGGTGATTCCGCTGATACCTGTCATAAGGTTTCCCAGTTATCAGAAAAAATGGGTTTCCCTATTCAGGCTGTGCATATTCCCAAAACCGTTGATAATGACCTGCCTATTACTGATAACTGTCCAGGTTTTGGTTCAGTAGCCAAATATATTGCCGTTTCTACTCTGGAAGCCAGTTTTGATGTACGCTCTATGGCCAAGACTTCTACCAAGATCTTCGTTATTGAAGTGATGGGTCGTCATGCAGGCTGGATTGCCGCAGCCGGTGGCCTGGTTGAAGACCAGGGTATTCCCGTTGTGATCCTGTTCCCTGAAGTTGAATTTGATCAGGATAAGTTCCTGGCTAAGGTTGATGAAAAGGTTAAGGAATTCGGTTTCTGTACTGTGGTTGTTTCTGAAGGTGTGCACTGGCCAGACGGTCGCTTCCTGGCAGAGCAGGGTACTCGTGATTCTTTTGGTCATGCTCAATTAGGTGGTGCAGCTCCTGTAGTTGCTAATATCATTAAAGACGCACTGGGTTATAAATTCCACTGGGCGGTTGCTGATTACCTGCAGCGTGCAGCGCGTCACCTGTCTTCCAAATCGGATGTTGAACAGGCTTATGCCTTAGGTAAAGCTGGCATTGAATTTGCCCTGGAAGGTGCCAATGCTATTATGCCTACAGTTGATCGTATTTCCAGCTCACCTTATGAGTGGAAAATTGGTCAGGCACCATTAGCAGACGTGGCTAATGTGGAAAAAATGATGCCTCTGGATTTTATTACGGAAGACGGCTTCGGCATTACCGACAAGTGTAAGGAATATCTGCTGCCTTTAATTGAAGGTGAAGATTATCCTCCTTATGAAAACGGTTTGCCTAAGTATGTTGTTCTGGATAATAAGAGTGTTGAGAAAAAACTCCCAGAATTTGAAATTTAAGTAATTAAAAGGCTGATACATTAGTATCAGCCTTTTTTTTGCAAAAAAATATACTGATGAAAATTTGCCCTAATTTTTAAACATAGCTTATTTTAAAAAAGGATCAAGTTTTTTTGCCGTGTATTGAGCCCTATTGATGTTGATCAATGTAACACAGGAGGGCTTTGAATTAGACTCATAAGTCTATTTTGTCAATCTATGTGATTCTGCTTAAGGAAACTCTGGTTAAGCATTAAGCATGGTTATAACATAGGCAATCTTTAAAAATTATCGCGAATTCATTCTGAATTCAATTTTTTAACTTTAGCAACGGGGGACGTAATGTCTGTTGAACTATTATTTGCACTTGCAGCTGGTATAGCCGCTGTAATTTACGGGATCATATCCATTAAATGGATCATGTCTCAATCACCGGGAAGTGACACAATGCTGGAAATTGCGCAAGCAGTTCAGCAGGGTGCGCAAGCTTATCTGAACCGTCAATATAAAACCATTTCTATGGTTGGCGTTGTTGTCTTTCTGGCTATCGGTCTGTCAGCTATTGGCTGGGCTACCGCTATTGGTTTTGCTATTGGTGCCATTCTGTCTGGTGCGGCTGGTTATATTGGTATGAACATTTCAGTTCGTTCTAATTCACGTACTGCACAGGCTGCTTATAACGGTATGGCTGCTGCCTTTCTGATCGCCTTTCGTGGTGGTGCCATTACCGGTATGCTGGTTGTCGGTCTGGCCTTATTAGGTGTGGCTGGCTATTTTGCAGCTTTAACTTCGCTGGGAGCTTCTGTTGAGAGTGCTGTTCATTCTCTGGTTGGTCTTGCTTTTGGTGGCTCATTAATTTCTATCTTTGCTCGTTTAGGTGGCGGTATCTTTACAAAAGGTGCGGACGTTGGTGCGGATGTAGTGGGTAAAGTTGAAGCCGGTATTCCTGAAGATGATCCACGTAACCCTGCAGTTATCGCTGATAACGTAGGTGATAATGTCGGTGACTGTGCTGGTATGGCTGCTGACCTGTTTGAAACCTATGCGGTAACTATTGTTGCTACCATGTTATTAGGTGCCTTAATGGTAACCGGAGCTGGTATCAATGCGGTTATGTATCCTCTGGTTCTTGGTGGTGTATCCATTTTTGCCTCTATTGTCGGCATTATGTTTGTGAAGCTGAAAGACCAGGGCAGTGTTATGGGTGCCCTGTATAAAGGCCTGATAGTTGCTGCTGTCCTGTCCGGTATCGCTTTCTATCCAGTAACTACCCAGATGCTGGGCGATACGATTACTGTTTCCGGAACTCCGGTTGCAACAGTTAACCTGTATTTTTCCTCTCTGATTGGTCTGGTTCTGACGGCCGCAATGGTTATTATCACTGAGTACTATACTTCTACTGAGTATGCACCGGTGAGACGTATTGCAGAATCATCAGTCACTGGCGATGGTACCAATGTTATCGCTGGTTTAGGTGTTTCCATGAAGTCAACTACAGCTCCTGTGCTGGTGATCTGTGCCAGTATCTGGGGTGCCTATACTCTGGGCGGCTTATACGGTATTGCAATTGCAGCGACTTCTATGCTGTCTATGACTGGAATTATTGTTGCCCTGGATGCTTATGGTCCTATTACAGATAATGCGGGCGGTATTGCGGAAATGGCAGATATGCCTGAAGAAATTCGTAATATTACCGATCCTCTGGATGCGGTAGGTAATACCACTAAAGCCGTAACCAAGGGTTATGCAATTGGTTCAGCAGGTCTTGCGGCATTAGTACTGTTTGCTGATTATACTCATAATCTGGAAATAGTAACCGGCGGTGAAACCTTTTTTGACCTTTCCAACCACATGGTACTGATTGGTCTGTTTATTGGTGGTCTGGTGCCTTACCTGTTTGGCGCTATGGCAATGGAAGCGGTGGGCCGTGCAGCCGGTTCTGTGGTTGTGGAAGTACGTCGTCAGTTTAAGGAAATGCCTGGTATTATGGACAGAACCCAGAAGCCGGATTATTCCAGAGCGGTTGATATGCTGACTAAAGCAGCGATTAAGGAAATGGTTATTCCTTCTATCCTGCCTATTGCCGTACCTCTGCTGGTTGGCCTGTTATTAGGTAAAGAAGCATTAGGTGGTGTATTAATTGGTACTATTGTAACCGGTCTTTTTGTTGCAATATCTATGACTACCGGTGGCGGTGCATGGGATAATGCCAAGAAATACATTGAAGATGGTAATTATGGCGGTAAGGGTTCTGATGCCCATAAAGCTGCGGTAACCGGTGATACTGTAGGTGACCCCTACAAAGATACTGCAGGTCCTGCAATTAACCCAATGATCAAAATCATCAACATTGTTGCCTTATTAATGCTGCCATTAATGATCTAGTAACAATCGGGAAAAAAAGAAAAGCCCGAGCGGGAAACCGTTCGGGCTTTTCTTTTTTTAGAATTGAGCATTGAGAAAGAGCGTTTGGGTAGTTACTGGTTTCTCAGCACTTCTCTTTAATTCCCAAAAATAACCTTGCGGAATTTCATCAACCAAAAGCCCTTGTTATGACATCAGTTCTGGTAAACGATCACACCTGGAACTATTGACTGTACAATCTGATATAAATAATAGCAAAAAATAAGCCAGATTTAATGTAGACGTTTTTGGTGGGTTTTTATTCCATTTTTGTGAATTAGATATATTAAAAATTGTAAAATGCAATTTTTAGTGAAAGCTAAAATCCCCTTGAGTTTTCAGGGCATAATAACCATATCTATAAACAGTTTTTCTTTAAGGAACTGATAATGGAAGAATATAACCAGATTGTTACGGTCATTGCCATGAGCATGGGGGTAGCCTGGGCAAGCGGGATAAACCTGTATGCGGCTATTTTAATGCTCGGTATTATGGGAGCGACCGGTAATGTTGATTTGCCTCCCGGACTGGAAGTGCTTAGCGATCCAATGGTTATTGGTGCAGCGGGTTTAATGTATTGTGTGGAATTTTTTGCTGATAAGGTGCCGGGTGTTGATAATGGCTGGGATGCGATTCACACCTTTATTCGGGTTCCTGCCGGAGCTATTCTGGCGGCCGGAGCCGTTGGTGATGTTTCTTCTGCTGCGAGTATAGCTGCGGGGATCCTGGGCGGTGGTATGGCATTAGGTACGCATTCACTAAAAGCAGGCAGCAGGGTTTTGATCAATACTTCACCCGAGCCGGTAAGCAACTGGACTGCCTCCATCACTGAGGATCTGGCGGTTATCGGAGGATTGTGGACCGCACTTCATTATCCAACCCTGTTTGTCGTGTTCTTAATCTTTTTTATTCTATTGATGATCTGGTTATTACCGAAGCTCTGGAGAGGCATTAAGGCGGTATTTGCTGCTATAAAACGGTTTTTCTCGTCGGCTCCGGAGAATGAGCCTCAGGGTGATTTTAGTTCGAATTTGTCTGAGTCCATGAATAGTAAAGTCAATGTTAATGAATCGGCTTTAAAGATGGAATATAAGAAGAAATAATAAGAGGCTAATCTGTTTGTTGATAAAAATCAATAAACAATAAAGTTGTATTTGAAATGTTACTTTAATCGAGTATAGTTGTAGGGGTAAACCCTAGTTGTAGAGCAATAAATATAGTACAAAATTATAATCGAAAAGGTAAAATATGAGCGGTTCACTTATTAAATTTTTTGAATATAGTATCTTTCTGTTTTCACTGGTAACTGTCGTTTTCGGGGCTTATTCTCTGTTTACTCTTTAGGGGCTTTGCGAATTGCTCCTTATTTGATGACCTTGTTCGACACTTGTTCGATTATGGTAATGGGAGATAATTCAATTTGACCAGACTTATTATAATACTGTGCCTGTTGTTTCTGGCAAACCCTGTATTAACAGCAGAGTTTAATATAAAGCTCAGAAAGACAGATATTAATGAGTTAAAACAGCAGTTATTACCCGCTTTTGACAGAAATATTGAGTACCTCAATATCATCCTTCAATGTCTTGAGCAGGGTAATACAACAGACGGTTGTCTGCAGCAGTTCCCACCACCGGGCAGAACCTCTGAAACACTGAATGCTTCAGAGCAGGATATTAAACACTCCATTGAGAAAAAACTTCAAAAGCAGGATTTAACTGAGGCTGATATTATCCACGGCCTGAAAGAATTATTGCAGCAGGCTGAAAAGGTCAGAAGTTGTCTGATTGCCGGGCAGACGGCTAATGATTTAAAGGACTGTGTCGTTAACTATAAAAAAACCTGATGGGCCACTTGTATTTTACTTTTTTGTTGTCTATGTTTACTGCATGACCTGTTTCCCACAGCAAAACTTATAATGCGCATCACCGCAGGCAAATACTTTCAACGGCAGATTCTGCTGTTGTTATTCCTGTTATTAATTCCTGTCTTATCCTATTCTTCTGACAGCCTTACAAGTTCTGACAGTATTGATAGTTCTGACAGTATTAATAAAAGTGCAGAGAAACATAATATTGATGATATAGACATCTATGTCAACAGTTCCGTTCCTGACCAGCAATATTCTCTGGCAGAAGTCAGGGCAATTTTTGCCATGCGTAAAATTATCTGGCCAGATGGCACTAAAATAAAGGTCTTTGTACTTCCCGATGATGCTTCTGAACATCGTCTGTTTACCAAGTCCAGACTGCATATGTTTCCTCACCAGTTTCGAAGGATATGGGATCGTCTGACTTTTTCCGGCGCTGGACAGGCACCTATTGAAGTAGAATCATATGAGGAAATGTTTGAGCGCTTAAGTAATGCCCCGGGCAGTATCGGTTATCTGAAAGCTCAGCGCTATCATGGAAATATCAGGAAATTAAATTATGAATAGACTTTATTTGTTTTTAATCAGTATATTTCTATCCAGTTCCACTCTGGCCTATGAAGTGACGGAGAATTTACAGATACATGGCTTTTTTACCCAGAGTGGAATCTCTACCACTGACAATAATATGTATGAAGATAGTAAGCATTCAATTTCAGGTGATTTAAGAGAAGCGGGATTGAATTTATTTTATACCCCGTTAAACAATTTAAGTTTTTCTTTTCAGGGTTTATACCGTAAAGCGGGCAGGGTGGATAATGATACCGTAGATGTTGATTATGCTTTTATGGATATTAATTTAAAAAATTATGCTTCAGGCCGCTATGGACTGCGCCTGGGGCGGATAAAAAATCCTATTGGACTGTATAACGAAACCCGTGATGTGGCTTTTACTACGCCTTCTATTATTCTTCCTCAGGGGATTTATTTTGATCGTTCCCGTTCATTTTTACGGTCCTCTGATGGCGGACAACTTTACTGGGAACATTTGACGGATAATGGTAATTTTAATGTTAAAGTGCTTTATGGTGTGGCACGTAATGATAATGATGAATTGCTTAAAGCAATTATTCCGTATGGAAGCTCCAAATGTTCTTTACCTGAACCCAGGGGAGAACTGAAATCGTCGGGTTCAAAGCCCTCTTTTTTAACACAGATATCCTATGAAGTAAATGGAGGAGAGTATATTTATGCATTGAGTTTTGCTGATGCAGAACTTACATATAATCCCAAAGGTAATGAATCCTTTCAGAAGGGCAGTACTCAATTTGATATGTATGTTTTATCAGCACAATATAATGGTGAAAAAATAACACTGACAGGTGAGTATAAATATCAGGAAAATAATTTTAAGGATTTTGGCGTCCTTTATCCTGATGTGTCTCCAGTCAGTGGAAGCTGGTATATTCAGGCAGCTTATCGGTTAAAATATAACTGGCAGGTGTATGGTCGGTATGATGAAACATTTTCTGACAAAAACGACAGAAATGGCAGTAATACAAAGTTGCTTGGTAACCCCGCTCATATGGCTTATGCTAAAAGCACCATGCTGGGTGTGCGCTGGGATATTAATACCTCAATGATGTTAAGAGCGGAATATCATAATATTGATGGCACTAGCTGGTTAACCTCTGCAGATAATCCCGACAGGAGCCAAACTGAACGTTATTGGGATCTGTTTGCACTGCAGTTTTCTGTTCGTTTTTAGTTTATCTGGAGTCATTAGGGGATTTACTTATCGACTTATCCTCTGGAGGAGGTTAATATGCTGGAGAAGATATAAAGAGTATAGAG
>JALUZF010000104.1 GCA_027012135.1 Gammaproteobacteria bacterium | reverse complement strand
TGACAATTGACAATATCAACATTGAAGCAACCCTTGAAAAGGCTGAGAAAATAATAGCTGAAGACAAGGGGCTGTCACCTGCTACGAAATCACTGCTTGAGATTTTGGTTCTGGTTATCACCCTGATCACCGATTTTCGCGAGGCGTTTAACCGTCATATTGATATAACACTTGGAGGCCATCACTGAAATTTCAATTTTAGCGGCACTCCTCCGAGTCCAGGCAAGCGACAAGGAAGAAGGTCCCAGTGAACTCGACGCAGAATAGGATTATGAGCCCTCCGGGGATAGGTAACCTTGACGCCCCTGTTATCGACTTTCACCAGGCCTTTTCCCCGGACAAAGAGACGGTAGAGTTTCGGTGCATCACAACTTTCAAATCCTCGCAGCTTCCGGGCAAGCATTGTATACAATGTGTCGGCGACCATGGTCATCGCCACATCGAAATGAATTTTGACAAGGATGGGAGAGGAAAGAGCGTTGAGATGGAAAAATTTGACCGCCTCGGCTATGCCATTTTCTACTCGCCATCGTCTGGCATAATTGCCGACGAGTAACTCCGTCGGCGTATCGAAATCATTGCTGATCAGGAAGGTTGGCTTTTCATGACCGTTGCCGGAGACAATGATCTGTCGCAGAATCCCCTTGTATCCTCGCAGGGTAATGGTCGATTCATGGACCCGGGGGTTAGGGTATTTCCTCTTGGCATGGGGAATATGGATCCTCTGCCAGTCGCTCTGTTGCTCGGCTTGCCGGAGTAGTTTTTTCCCTCTCCGGCGCAGAGTGATGAAGCGAATCCCCTGCGTATTGAGCTGAGACAGCTTGGAATAACTGGTGAACCTGGAATCGAAAACCAGAGTGGGCTTGACCCCGCGCTGGACGCTGTTCCAGAAGGAGAGGAAAGAAAGTACCTGGTCGTCAGCTTCGGTTCGCTGAATGTCAGCAGCCGTGTAAAGCATCAGTTTCGAGGTCGCATCCTGGGCGAACAGGCACAGGGCTCCTTTCATGACTTTGCCTCGTGCTCCAGCCCAATGTTTTTCCAGAACGGACTCGTCACCGTAATGGGGAGCAGTGTGAAAATCGAGATTGATGATACTGCCATCGTACAGGCCGAGAGCCGTAGCCTGGGTGACAAAGCTCTGTTGCAGCCGCAGGATATGCTCCTCGTCCATGGCATAGGCATAGGTTGACATGGCCGTACACTTTGGCAGGACATTTAGTCCGGCAAATAGTCCCAGGCCGGGATCAAAAGCATGGTCGCCCACATGAGCGTACCGTTCGGTTCCCAGCAGTTTGAGGGCCAGAAACGACAAGAGATAGCTCCTGGCTGGAATGGTCTTGCTTCCCGGGAGGTTGGCTCTATTGATAATCTTGTCGATATTGAACTGAGCCAGGAATGGAGCAAACAGAAAAACCCCGGCTCCAGGGCAGTCATAGCGAATGCCGGACAGGCTGTCGATTTTAACAGCCTCGGCTCGTTGCGGCACCTCGGCACCCTTGACCGTAAGCCCGATTTCGAGTCGAGTCCGCCGGGGCAACTTGGGGAATCCTTCTTCGGCGAGAATCCGCTCGACAGTACGTACCGAGAGCTCGATGCCCTCTTCGGACAACAACTGGGCAATCTCGCCGGCAGAGAGCCTGCTGCTTCGCCATGAACGAATCATGCCGCGGACTTCTGCGGTGACCCGGCGTCTGCGAGTCTTACCTTCGGGAACAGGTTCGGCGAGGTCGATCTTGCCGTGTTTGAATTGATGTTTTAGAAGGCGGACATATCCGGGGGAATAACCGAATTTATCGGCCACGACCTTGGCGGGAAGTCTATCGACAAATGATGCCCTGAGCGCTTCGTATCGTCGCTGCCAGTCAAATTGAGGATTGAGGAAGAATGATTCATCGCGCATGAGTGTATTATACACTATGTCGATTAAACATTTCAATACTAAATATTAAAACAAGATGATGAAAACAAAGGAGATAGCTGGCGAGACATTGTTGCGATTCAATTATTTGATTATACGAGATAAAATTATAAAGCCCCTGTTTCGCACAAGGAAGGGCAGGCTGGTATAGCCCGTTTTAACTCCTCAATCATCACATTTTAAGAGTCACTAACTATAACAATTTTTTTCTTCTGAAAAAAATGACCGGCAAGAAATGTCGCTTACAGGCGGGTTAAGGGATTCCCTCTATACTTCGAAAAGAGCAAGGCGTTAGGCGTCAAGATTAATACGAAAATCGGTGCTTATCAAAAATATTTTTTAGTTCCTGCCCCCAGTTTGGATATTTGTGGATTTCGTCGATACATAACAGCCAGCCATCGTAACGATCAATAAATTTCCTTGCCACCTCCAGTAATGTGTTCTCGCTGAAATAGAGATCATCTGCGCTGACGTAGAGGGCCTGTGGATTATTAAAATAGTTTTCTTTGAGATAGGTCAGGATATACGTCGTCTTGCCAATTCCCCGCGGTCCGACAATTCCGATAATCCGATGGTCACTTTCCAGGGATTGGTATATATTTCTTTGGTACACTTCACCCAGGTCATTTAACAGTCGTCGATAATCTTCGATCAAAATATCCATGGTTGAATCCACCGCAGAAATAATTTGGTTATAACCAAATTATAGCACTGCTGTTTTTTGGGTGCAACCAAAATAAATCAAGAGGGACTGCAGGTCAATTGCGACCAAAATTGCGCTTAACTGCAGTAACTATCTGATTATTCAAGAATTGAGCTATCTTGAGGGGGTAGTGTCCCACGGTCGTGCGAGTTCGAATCTCGCCTTCGGCACCATCTTTAACAGAGCCCTGAATCGCAGTAATACTGCGGTTCAGGGCTTTTTTGCTTTTATGGCTTGGGTGAGTAGTGAATAGCTGTAAATTGCAGAAAATCAGGGCTCACACGATTTAAAAACCCTGGGAGTTTCCATGCCTCATGATATGGCAGTTTTGGAGGCCGGGTACCCTGTACGAATAGAAAAGAATTGTATGGTCATTTAGGAAACCAATGGAGTCCTTCGGGTTTCTCGAGGAAGCTCTCCAAACATATGGCTGTACTGTTGGG
>JALUZF010000103.1 GCA_027012135.1 Gammaproteobacteria bacterium | reverse complement strand
TCCCAGTGATTGTGAAAACATCCATGTTTTCAAAACCCTGTAAATCCAGTACCTGCAGCCATTCACTCTACGTTACTTTAATTAATACAGAGTAGTTATATTATTTCTGTAATTATTGAGTGTCATGAAAACCATCATGAAAACCAGAGCAGGAGGATTTGTGCCTGTTAAGTGCTACCCTGCCGGATAAGGTTTCGTTAGATTATGGAGTTGAACCGTTTATGAGGATGTTGCTGTCAATATCAGGAATAATATTATCCTCTAATGGGATAACAGTGCTTCTATAAACTCTTTTGCGTTAAATACCCGCAGGTCCTGAGCGCTCTCTCCTACACCGATGTAACGGATTGGTAATTTCATCTGCTGTGCGATACTAAAGATAATACCACCTTTTGCAGTGCCATCAAGCTTGGTCAGAGTGATACCGCTGATACCTATAGCTTCATTAAATTGCCTGGCCTGTATCAGTGCATTTTGACCAAAGCCTGCATCCAGCACCAGCATGGTTTCATGCGGCGCAGTCGGGTCAAGTTTGGAAATAACCCTCTTGATTTTATCCAGTTCCTTCATCAGATTATTCTGAGTGTGCAGACGGCCCGCTGTATCGACGATTAGCACATCAATCTGACGCGATTGAGCGGATTGCAGTGCGTCATAGATAACAGATGCCGCATCTGCCCCATTACCCTGACTCATCACCGGAATATCAAGGCGTTTCCCCCATTCCTGCAATTGTTCTACCGCTGCGGCACGGAAGGTATCGCCAGCCGCCATCATGACGCTTAAACCACTATCCTTAAATTGCTGGGCCAGTTTACCGATAGTTGTGGTTTTACCCGCACCGTTGATGCCGACCATTAATATGACAAAAGGCTTTTTTTCACGATCAATATATAAGGATTGTTCACTTTTTTCCAGAATGCCATTCATGGAAGCTTTCAGGGTGTGATACATGTCTTCATTGCTATAAAGCTTATTATCATGCATAGCTTCAGACAGCTTAGTGCTGATATACTGAGTAGCCTCTACACCAACATCGGCCATCATTAACTGATCTTCAAGCTGTTCCAGCAGATTCTCATCAATTTTCTCCTGGCCCTGTATCAGTTCCATGACATCGGTATTCAGAATATCACGGGTTTTGGTCAGTCCACGCTTTAATCGGGAATAGAAATCCTGTTTTATGAACTGCTTTGAATCTGAACCAATATTGTCTTTTTTGAAACTGACCATAGTTTTTTTGTTATATGAATCGCGGAAATACTAATTCGCCAGAATACGCAATATATCGAAAAAAGTCAAAAACTATATAGCGCTGACAGTGTTGCAGCATAAAATACCTGATTGCACGGTATGCTACATTAAAACCTGACTAAAGCATTACCAATATCCTTACTAAGCCTTTGTTTCTTCTTTTGTTTTAAAGGACTTTAGCATGGATTCAACAATCGTTTTAATAATATTTTCTCTTTTTTCTGATAATTTTAAAGGTCTGCAGGCTTCTAACATTCCATAACCAAATCTGGCTAACAGAATACCGTTTACGATACCCTGGCCTGCCGCATATGAAATTTTGTGTACCACAGATGCACTGGTTATTTCATTGGTTAACTGCAGGGTCAGTTCAGATACACCGGCAAATACCACATTAATCATCCCTTTCTTCAACAGCATAATACTGGTTAAACCACCAGTTCTATAACCATAGAGTCTGGATATATCAGTTGTTAATTTAAAACCTCTCCAGATAATTATAAATACATCAATAAGCGGTACAGGTGAGATGGCGGTAGAAAATGCCGCCTGAAGTGATGCATTTTTTATCAATAACCTGGCTTTTTCATCCAACGGAGCCAGCAGAGTATTATCCAGAGTGTTGTATATTTCATAATAATCCTGCGTCATATGGATTTTTTGTCTGGTCTCATCCAGACTTTTTTGTAATTCCGCTGTTTTGTTTTTTGTTAAATGCGCAAGGAGTTCATTGCTTAAAACCAGTATCTCTTCAGTTGGTTTGTCCTGCTGCTTATTAAAGCGTTGTTTAAGCCGGCTGATATCCTTTAATTGTCTTAATTGCCTGAAATTAGAAACAAGATTCATTACCAGTGCTGAAAACAATACCAGCAGGCCTGTAATATATAAATAATCAGATAAGCGGGCCGCCTGAAAGAGATTGCCGAGGCTGTCGATAGTGGCCGCCAACAGGGAAATAAAGAGCAGCAAAACCAGTGACAGGATAACCCCGGACAGACTGTGAAACATCCGTAATATTTTATGCAGTCCGGAACTCTGAATACTGATGGCCATTTCTTCATCATGGGGCGCGACTATTTTGTCCAGTTCCGGATCAGGCTCAAAAGTGCGGGGAGCTATGCGGGGTTCGATTGAGTCTTTTTTAGAATCGTCATCAATAATCACTTTAAAAGGCTTTGTCATAAAAGCTCTCCAATCAGTGAATCAATGACCTTGTCCATGTTAATATGATCAAATGGAATGTTATCATTATAGGAAATATTTGCAGGTAAAAACATTTCATAATTATAGGCTTTGACATCCCATTCCTGTGGTGATGGAAATGAATGCGGCATTTCACCTGGATAAAGAACAACTTTTTTATTTTCTTTAGCTGATATCCCCTGAATACAGGATAAGGTCTTCCCTTCATGCTCTCGAAGCACGGTTTCTGTACACTTAACAGAAGAGATAATACGGGTATCAGTAACGATATGGTCAACATCCAGTTTTTTTCTTATATTGTCAACCATTTCATTTAACAGAGCCTGATAGTTATTGTGTTGTGACACAGTGATTAAGTCGGCTTTGGTGGCAACAAAAATGACTTTCTTTATCGCAGAACTGAACCACTGGGCCAGAAAAAATTTTTTTCTGTGATCATAAAGTGACATCATGCTACGCAAACCATCTACCATATCTGCATAACAGCTATAACCATTCTGGAGAGCTTCAATAATATCAATTAAAACAACTTGCCGATCAAAGCCTCTAAAATGTTCCAGCTGAATTTTTTTTACAATATTTTCAAGATAATATTCGTAGCGTTCTTTAAATACCTGGTGTAATGATGAGCTGGACGGATTAATGGGCGCAAAGCATAAAATCGGATCATGAGCCAAATCGGATGGCATTAAAAACCGTCCTGGTGTCAGATTGGAATAATGGTTATTTTTAAGAAATGCCAGCATGTCTGAATATTGCTGGTGGATTTTGTTTTCAATTTCTTTACCTTTACTATTATCTGATAATTCATGAATACGGCTTAAATATTCTTTTACTATTTCTTCATCTATATTTTTCATCCAGTTTATAGTCTTTTCAGACCACTGCTCATACGATAAATCCATCATAGCGATATCAAGTATCCACTCACCGGGATAGTCGATTAATTCAATTCTGAATTTTGAATTACTTAAAAAGCTATAACGACTTTTAGTTTCAAATTCTAATATGGTTGATGTTATATCATCTGTGCCATCAGGCCATTGATGATATTCCTTGATGATCTTTTTCAATGAATAATAATCAAACCGTTTAATTAAGGTAGTAGGTGATTTAATAGTGACATTAAACGGCTGTTTCCTGGATGTAATTGAGGTGATTTTTTTCTGCAGAAGTAACTGGTCAATCAGAGAGGTAATAAATATTGTCTTGCCTGAACGACTTAAGCCGGTTATTGCTATTTTTGTTGTGCTTACCGGCCTTGAGATATTATCAACAACCTCACCGACCTTCTTTGATAACTCTTTAATATTATTAAACATAATTTTCTCTGAACTAAATAACTGGCTATATTTCCTAAAAGTCCTGCGATACTAAAAACACAGGCATCATGACCAGGGAAATGATAAAGACTCCTGAAAAATTTAGCAAACTTCTGCAACAGATTAACATGCCCAGTTGTTCATGGAGACATTTTGAAAAGGAAATTATCCTGATAAATCACTGAAGAACGAGGCTTGCGTATGGCTCAGAATAGCATTTATCACTGGTTTATAAAGTATAGCCCAAAGTTTGAACAAATATTTCAACAGAAAGAGAAGCCATCCGGTTCACATTGACGAAACAGTTTTATTTATTGGCAGCAGACAGCCCAATTATAGTCAGTTATTGCATATTCTGGTAGTATTTGTTGCGACAGGTAAAACCAGCAGGTTTCCATGATCCTTAAATGCTAATTTTGAACAGAGAGGTTTATACGACGAAGTAATAGCTATTATGTTATGGGTTACTTAGCAGATTCACTCACTGGCAGTAAATTATGAAAATTACTGCCAGTAAGTGGACGAGATGTGCATTTTATGCTGTTTTAACCGCATCTTCTGCTGTTTCAGTGGCTTCTTCTGCTGAATCCTTTGCTTTCTTAAAAACATTAGTCACTTTTTTTGTTACAGCACCAGCACCAGAGGTGATTTTATCACCTGTCTCTTCAAGTAACTGCTTGCTTGAGTCATCTTTCACAACATAAGTAATTACTGAACCAGTAACCACTCCAAGTAAAAAAGGTATAACGGGCATATCAATCTCCTAGTTTTATAAATATAAAGTCATATATAGTGTATATAGGATTGTACTAAACTAACTAACTCTATATACTTTATAACATATATAGCAAGACAACTGCAAATAAATAGCCTATTTATTGTGTCAGTCAAAGAAAAGTCTGCATGTTGGAACTTTGAACATATTTCATCAGACAGGCTTACTTATGCTTGCCTAAAATAAAATGACTCTATATTATATACGTCAGAACAAATATAAAACTCATATTTCTGACACATTCCGTTATATTTTATAACTTCACTTTTAACTTATGGAGGATAAATTATTAAAATTTTTATCGAATTAATAGAGCGACACCTATGGTGGCTATCGCTGGCATCCTTATTAACAGGTATATTCTGGGCTAATCAATCCACAGACTTTGCCTATTTGGTCAGTGACGCAATGGAAACGCTTATAGATGGTTACAGCTATTTTGCACCTGTTGCCATTTATCTGATCCTGACCCCTACTCTTATCAAGCTCATAATAAGCGAATCACGGGGAAAAAGTTTTGCCAAGCATACCATTAAATGGTATGCAGTCGCCAGGCTTGTCGCCTGTGTATATGGTGTTATCTGGACAGTCATTGCCTTTGACATACCGGTATTTTCATCACTTGAGGGTTTTAAAGCTGCCGTAGGAGAATCCGTGACCTCCCTTGGGTATATGCTGACTCACAGCGAGTACTTTTATGCTATTTATGCCTCCATTATTACGACACTGGTTGCATCAAAATTTCCCAGAGCGGCAAATACTTTAGGTAAAGGTGTCGAACTGATTGAATTTTTAGGACAGTTTCTAATCCCGATTATCCCGTTTTTGATGATTGCAGTCGGTGCCTATATCACTATTTTGCCTGAAATTCTCGACAAAACCCTTGGACCTGATGCCAGCCATATAAGAGCCAGTACTGTATCAATATTTGGCTTCAGTATCGATATCAGCACATCACTGGGCATGCTTCTTCTTTATGTTCTGGGAGCATTGCTCACCGGGTTTGTTTCCGCTATCTGGCATTTTGGCCTAATCCTTTTGGTCAAGCGGGTAAAACCGGATTTTTCGCTGAAAGAATACTTTTCTGTCTACTGGATAAAAGTTTATCCTATGCTTTGGGCAACCTCTTCAGAAGCATTGGCAACGCCGCTCAATCTGAATATGGTGAAAAAATTCTGTCCGACTATTCCTGATGAAGTTCGCCAGTTTGTCATCGGCACAGGTTCATTTCTTAATATAAATGGCACAATAGTCAATGTATTTATCATGACCGGGCTGGTAGCAGCAATATTAAATGTCGACATATCACTCATTCAATTACTGCTTAGCATACCCATTGTATTTTTAATCGGTTATGGAGTGCCCGGTATGCCTGGTGAACTCATACTTTTTGCTGGCCCAATGGCGCTTTCCATGGGAGTCTCTCCGGAGTTAATGCCCGTTTATTTGAGCTTGTATATTGGCCTTCAGATTGGATTGCCGGACTCATTTCGTACTGGAGCTAATTCCACTGATGAGTGTCTATGCGCTATTATTCTTAACAAGCGATATTAACACGGTTTAATCTTTCAGAAACGGAATATTGTAGAAGATATTCATCATTTTTATTATTAATTAAAGGAAATCATACCATGGTTCAACTTGGTGGAATGATACTGGTTTTTGTTGGTGCGTCTGCTGCACCTTACGTAAAAAAAGTGCTGACCAGAGTCAAAATTAAAGGGCAGCTAAAAAAAATAGCAGAATCGTCAAGTGCGAATATATTGCAGGAAACACAGCACGAACTGGCTATTGAAGACATTGAGGCAAATGAAGAACGACATAGATTTCGTTTTCTTATGACAACAGGGACCATGGGGCTGGCAGTAATAGCCCAAACCAGCCGCATGTTCCTGCTTATGCCGGCCAGCTTTCTGTTAATTGGTTATTTCTCATATAATGTTTTTCAGGAAGCGGCAAACGCCCTGTTTAAAGAAAAAAAAATCAAGGTTGACATCCTTGATACCGGGGTTGTTTTACTGACCCTGCTCTTCGGGCAAATTGCGGCAGCGGCATTCATGGTCTGGATTCTTGACCTTGCAGATATGCTGCTCCAGAAAACCACCAGGAAATCACGTCAATATATAACCGACATATTTGGTGAACAACCCCGTTTTGCCTGGTTGCTGGTTGACGGAACAGAAGTCCGTGTCGAAGTAAAAGACCTGAAACAGGATGACATTGTCATGGTTGGAACCGGTGAACAAATTCCCGTTGACGGTATTATTATCGAAGGCGGCGCCATGATTGATCAGCAAAGCCTGACTGGTGAGTCTGTTCCAGCAGATAAACAGGAGAAAGAACAGGTTTTTGCCACTACTGTAATAGTTTCCGGAAAAATCAAGGTCAAGGTGCAGGAAACGGGTGAAAACACATTAGCTTCTCAAGTTATATCAATTATCAATGAAGCTTCCAACTATGATGTCAGGCTGCAATCTGTCGGCGAAAAAATAGCCGATAAAATGGTTTTGCCTACAATAGGTCTCGGTGCCATGGGCTATGCAGCAGTCGGGCCGGGTGCAATGCTTGCCATTATAAATGCTGATTATGGCACTGGTATCCGCGTAGCCGCTCCCATTGCCTTGCTGGCTTCATTGGGTAATGCTGCAAAAAACGGCATTCTGATTAAACACAGTGAAGTTATCGAAAAACTAAAAGATATTGATGTAGTGCTGTTTGATAAAACCGGGACTCTGACCAAAGAAGTTCCTACTGTCTCAAAAATAATAACAGCAGATGAATCTTATGATGAACACAAAATCCTGTTTTGCACAGCAACCGCTGAACAAAAGTTTTCTCACCCAATTGCCGCTGCTATTTTACAAAAAGCCCGGGATGAAAATATAGAATTAACTGACTATGATGAATCTCAATACCATGTGGGTCTGGGTATTGAAGTAGAAATTGGTCAGGACTGGATTAAAGTAGGCAGCCCCCGCTATATAGAAAGTGAAAACATCGAGATTCCACAAAAGATTCAGGCCGCCTTAAAAGAGGCTGCTGACCGTGGGCAATCGGCAATATTGACAGCAATCAATAACAAGGTGGCCGGTATGATTGAACTGCAGTCCACTATAAGGGAAGAAGCTGCCGATATCATCGCTGATTTAAGGCGCCTGGGTATTAAGGAAATTGTTGTTATTTCAGGTGATAGTGAAGAACCGACCAAAAATCTTGCTCGTCAGCTTAACATTGATCGCTATTTTGCCGGAGTGCTTCCTAATGAAAAAGCCGATTATGTCAAGTTACTACAGGATGAAGGCAAGAAAGTAATGATGGTAGGCGATGGTATTAATGATGCTGCCGCACTGTCTCATGCTGAAATTGGCGTTTCATTAAAGGGTGCATCTACTATTGCAGTTGATGTTGCTGATGTAATCTTCATGGATGGTACACTTACCAAATTCCATTATCTGTTCGAGGTTGCTGACAACCTGCAAAAGAATGTAAAAAGAAGCTTCCTGATGGTTGCCATCCCAAACACGGTTTGTATTGTCGGCGCCTTTATGGGTCTTTTTGGACTAAAAGCTTCACTGGTTCTGAATAATGGTTTCAACCTGATGGCCGCTGCTAATGGCATGCTGCCTTACACTGAAACCAATGATAAACGGATTGAGGTAGAAAAAGAAAAAACTCAAAAAGCTGAGGAAGAAAAGGCTGAACTTGAAAAAGCCAAAGCTGAAGAAGAAATTTCCCCTGTAAAAAAACTTATTAAATATATATATATCAATAAGTAATGTGTGACAGTTTTAATTTATAAACACAACTTAGTGAATGATCTTTACAAGGTTTACGATCACTAGAAATCAAACAGGAAGTCATCAAGCCAGAGTTCTGGCATAGTGCTATTGGGTTTTATCCACAGGGAGGGTTTATTGAGGAAGGTAAATCCAGTGTTGCGCCCTACCCTTTATCTGAGAAAAGGCGTAAACACGAAATTATGATATTCTGAAGCTGGATTTGAGCCTAAATGTAAAGCGAATTACTTAAGATTTATTCTGTCCAAATCCAGGGAGATAGATAGAGCAACTTTCTGAGTTATGGGGCTTGTTATTTAACGAAGTAAAAACAATCAGGCAATCTCATTAACTGTTTCCTGTTCAGGCTCAGGATGTTCAGCCTTAAGAAGGCTGGCAACAAACCCAATCTCATCTTTATATTGTGGTATGCTGGGAATATCCCAGGCTTTTCCGACGATACGGGAGAGTATATTATTCATCCAGGGTTTATTCGATTGCGCCTTATGTAGAATAAACTGATAATTTTCCTCATCGCCCAAGATTTCAAAACCGTCCAGGGCAATCTCAATTGGTTCTTCTTCTCCATAAAGTGTGACCTGGACAAAAGCTGTACGCTTGTCCAGGTCATAAAGAAGCTCTGAAAATTCTGCAATACCTTTTAAAAGAATATTCGCTATCGATATAACCAGTATTTTTGGTGTTAATTTTATTCCTACTTTTACTGTTCGTTTTAATAGCTTGCTTTTTAATAAACTACTTTTAAAACTCATTTTATCTATCCTCCTGTGATAAATTATTATAATTTGCTACTTCAGTGACTGTTTGTATTATGACCTGGAATGAACAAACGCTGAATCATTAAAGTTGCAGGCCTTGCGCCTCAATGACAATAATAATCCAATACTAACAAAGCTCGTATGGGCGGCCATTTTTGGTGGGTATATTATATACCCACCACTGTGCCATGCACTTCTGCTAGTAGCTCACGCATATTGTGGAGTCCAGCTATGCCCTCCTGGTTTCCTGCTGGATTTTTTCTCGGAGTCAGTCTCAGTCTCAGTCTCAGATTCTTCTAAGGTACTTTCTTCAGAATTCATAGCTGGTTCTTCTTCAGGATCGTCGTCAAACCCAAGCTTGCGCGCAATAACGGCGTCGGCACTGTAAGGACCAGGACCTTTGATGACTAACCATAAGAAAATGAGAACATACAGGACCTGAGGCAGATACAAGAACCAGTCCAGCCAGTCGAGGGGACCGAGTCCTGGTGGAATCACGTAGGGGATCTCAACGGTTACAATGGCTACGATCATCGCAAATGCCAGCGCAATGGAAAAGAATGTTGACATAAAACCAACAGTAAGAAGAGCACCTCCGGCAAGTTCGAGCCAGGCCAGAACAAGAGACATAAATTTTGGATAGGGTAAACCTGTTGCAATCATCGCAGATAACAGCCCTTTCCAGTGCGAAACCATGAAGAGCTTGTTCCAGCCGGAAATTGCAAAAAACAGCCCCATCGATACTCGAGCCAATAGAGCGGGGAACCATTCCCAGCGAGGCTCTCCCTTTAACATCACTCGAACTAAATATTTAAGTCGTTCCATAAAACCGGAAGGAGCAACTGTTTTCCCGGTATCATTATCAATTACCTGTGCACCTTCGGTCCACTTGGCAATCCATTTTCGCCCTGACAGGTCGACACTTAATACCAGAGCCGCCATCAACGGGTTACCTGTTGCCAGGGAGCCTAATAGCGCAAGACCTGCCAGGATCCTCAGGGGCGACTTGTGCATAGGCTTCTCGAACAGATACCGGGTGCGCAGCCAGTTGTATGTGCTGTAGCCAATAATCGGCAAAGTGACGGGAATCAGTGCAGGATACCATATTCCTGCTGCCGACAGCCCCAGAGCGGTACGTGCAGCAATCGCTGAGCGTTTTATCTGGACAGGCTCGCCACTGGCCATAACTGGAACTTCCTGTTTTTCAGTATCGGCTGGAGTTGTCTGGGAAGATGACTGAGTGGCCAGACGCTTGCGACGAAAGTGCTCCTCTGCAAATCCAAACAACCCTCCACCAGCTATAGCCAGTGGTGCAAGAACAATAAAGGGAATCATAAGCACTTCCTCTTAAAAAGGTATTAATATAGATAATATTTAGGTTAAATTAGTTTAAAAAATATAACAC
>JALUZF010000102.1 GCA_027012135.1 Gammaproteobacteria bacterium | reverse complement strand
CCGGTGGAAACCATATAGAAATCAGGGTTGAAGAATCAAAAACTGGTAAAATACCAAACTTGAACTAATATTTTGTTAACAATAACAAGATACTTAAATGACAAAAATGAATACAACTACTCAAAATAATGATGATCGCAGGGTTTGCGAACGAATTGTTCTGAATCGAAATGTCCAGGTTGATTTGGCCAGTGGCCAGAAAATTAATGGCATAACCGTTGATATCAGCCTGGGGGGCGTATGTATCTCTGTTCAGGAAGATTTAAAAGAGAGCTTCCTGCAGCAAAATGCCAGGCTGTTTATTAAGGACAGGGAAGGTAATTTATCACCGGAGTTTCCCTGTTCCATTGTCCGCCAGAGTGAAAACAGCTTATGCCTGCAGCTGGATCGTGCAAAATCTACACAGTTCGGTATTATGCTGACCAAAGGCTTATTTAAAAAGAAAGTCGTTACTAATTAATAGTTATTACCAATTAGGAGTTCATCCAAAATTCTCTCACCCTCTGGGAAAGGGGTAGGATGTGGGTAATTAACAAAGTTGTATTCCAGGAGTTTTTTGTGTGTATTAAGGTGGGTAATAATGAGTTAGGTTCAGTCAAAGCCTTAATGGCCATGAGCCTGAATGCCCTGATTGCGGAAGTATTTGAACTGGATCTGGATGAGCTGGACAATTACCTGTCTCTGACTCGGGATCTGGGCATGGATGAAAGCAAACAGGAAGAACTTAATACCATGATTGCCGAATATTTTGACGATCTCCACGTTGACTTTTCCCAGGTCGACACCCTCGAACAATTATTCCAGAGCGTAGTAGAAATCGAATTCGAAGAACTCCCCGAAACTGCTTTTGGAATGTAACTCATCTTATCGTGACCACAAAAATAAGAGATGTTGTTCTAAAATATTAAGTGAACGATTGTCACGTATTAAGATTTAATTTCCTGTTTACTCATATTCCTGGCTGGAATCACTACACTTTAATCAGCCATTGACAAACTCTCAGTATTTATATATCGTATTTACCCTATATAGACCAGAACACATAAGTTAGAACACTTAAATAAATAAGAAAAATTCTGTAGAGTGACTGGCTGTAGGTACTGTCTTTCCGGGGACGCTCAAAGCACATCCATTTTGTTTTAAAATATATTAACTATATAATTAATAATGATTATAGTGATCAATCATTATCTGAGTAGAATAGAACTTAATCAATGAGTTTTCAAATTGGCACAATAAAATTATTTAATCGGTTATGGTTTTATAACCTGATTATTGTGCTATTGCTCAGTGCCCAGTTTATAACTCTGGAACATTCCACAGAACATCTTTTTCATGTTCATACACATTATTGTTTAAACTTTCAAACGGCGGATGCATCACCCTCATTAATTGCATCAAAAGTAGAGTTTAAACTTCCGGAACATACGTTTGAAAAAATTTCCTTTCGTAAAATAGTTCACATTGTCACACCGTTTATAAAGCATACCTCCATTCGCGCACCGCCTGTCTTTGTTTAGCATAAGAACTTTTACAGATAAAACCTGTAAGGTCTTTACATTTCAACATTTATAAAACCATACGCAAATAACCAGTAGTAGTTATAGCTATGCCTGTAACTATTGATAATCCTTTTTTTATAAAGAACCACGAAAGAAGTGATGTGGACTGGATGCTGGGCGGGTTTTATTCAGGCTCAAACCTGGAATTACAGGTTTGATATGTATTTTTTTAAACAACAAACAATAAAGACAAGTGAAGAAATTATGAAAAAAACACTCTCCTTATTAATTTCCGCCGGAATTATTTGTGCTGCGGTCACTCCGGTTATGGCTGATGAACAGATAGAACTGCTCAAACAACAGATTGAACAATTAAAACAGGATTATGAAAAACGTATACAGGCACTTGAAAAAGGCTTGCTAGCTGCTCAACAGGCAGCAAAAAAGAATGAACAAATCCTCGTCAATGTGCAGGAGCAGGCAGAAGAAGCTGAACTGGCCAGTGATGATAACCAGCAAACAATTGCAAAAAACAGTTTTAATCCCGAAATCAGTTTAATTCTGGACGGTCGTTATGCCAGTTATCAGAATAATCTGGATAATTATCAACTACCTGGTTTTTCACTTGGTGATGAAGCCGGACTGGTTCCCGAGGGTTTTAGTATAGGTGAAAGTGAATTAAGTATCAGCGCTAATATCGATCAGTTATTTTATGGCAAAGCCACCATTGCCTTTGCTGAAGATGATGAGGGTACCAGTGCAGAAGTTGAAGAAGCTTATGGACAAACATCCGCGTTATTTGACGGTTTGACCATTAAAATGGGACGGTTTTTCTCATCTATGGGGTATCTAAATGAGCAACATGCCCATGTCTGGGATTTTGCTGATGCACCACTGGTTTATCGTGCTCTTTTTGGTGATCAGTACAGAGATGATGGTGTACAGATCAGTTATATTGCTCCAACAGAATTATTTATGCAAGTGGGTACAGAACTCTTTTCGGGGAGTTCGTTTCCAGCCTCAGGCACTCACAATGGGGTTGGCAGTTGGACTGCCTTTGCCAGGATTGGGGGAGACATTAACAGTGAAAATAGCTGGCAAGTTGGGCTTGGCCACTGGAAGGCTTCGAATGTAGACGATCGCAAAAGTGAAAATTTAAATAACTCAACCACTATTTATAATGGGGATAGTGAGATTAATACCATTAATCTGGTGTATAAATGGACCCCTAATGCCCGTACTGATAACTTAAAATTACAGTTTGAATATTTTGAAAGGGATGAAGATGGAGATATTGCTTTAGATGACTTTTTGTCAGGTAATAGCAGTTCTTATCATGGCGAACAGAAAGGCTGGTATGCTCAGGCTGTCTATCAAATGAATAAACAGTGGCGTACAGGTTTACGATATGATCATCTTTCCAGTCATACTAAAGGTTCAAATTATCTGGTACTGGATGATGCCGGTCTGGAAAGTTATGGTTATAAACCCGAACGCTATAGTGCCATGCTGGAATGGCTGCCTTCTGAATTTAGCCGTATCAGGCTGCAGTATAACAATGATCAATCTTATAAGGATTCTGATAATCAACTGTTTTTACAATACACATTCAGTATGGGCGCTCATGGTGCACATAGCTACTAGATGCTTATAGCGACTAATAGAGGTCATTACAAAGGTGATTACAAAATGAATACAAAAAAAATTCTGTTTATATTTATATTTTTAATATTGATTGTTATCCATACTGCTGAAGCAGTCGCTAAAATAAATATTTTTGCCTGTGAACCGGAATGGGCGGAACTGAGTAAGGAATTAGGAGGTTCTTTAGTTTCCACATTCAGTGCTACAAATGTTGGACAGGATCCCCATTATATTCAGGCCCGCCCGAGTTTGATTGCTAAAATACGGAAGGCAGATTTATTAGTTTGCACCGGTGCAGGACTGGAAACCGGCTGGTTACCCGTGTTATTACGTAAATCGGGTAATTCAAAAGTTCAGCCTGGACAGAAAGGTTTTTTTATGGCTACTGATACCGTTAAACTGCTGGATAAACCCACAGTACTGGATCGTTCAATGGGGGACATTCATGCTGCCGGAAATCCTCATATTCAATTAGATCCGCGTCGTATGAGGATTGTAGCGAAAAAGTTATCACAAAGACTCCAGCAAATTGATCCTGAACATAGCAAAGAATATGCGGAAAACCTGGCTAACTTTAAAACCCGCTGGGATCAGGCAATAAAACGATGGAAGGAAGAAATCAGGGATATTCAGGGTAAAAATATTATTGTCCAGCATAATAGCTGGGTGTATTTACAACAGTGGTTAAAGTTAAATAAAGTGGCTGAATTAGAACCCAAACCAGGTGTCCCACCAGGCAGTAGTCACTTATCAGCTTTATTAAAACGGGTAAAGAAATCCCCTGTCGATCTTATTATTTACAGCAGCTATCAGGATCCCAAAGCAGCTACATGGTTATCGGAAAAAACTGGTATTAAGGCGGTTGCTATACCCTCTACCGTTAATGAGAATGAAAGCCTGTTTCAGTGGATGGATCATGTAATTCAATTAATAAAGGATAATTCTAAATGAATTATGATGGACTGGATATAAGCATTTTATTACCGGCCTTTTGTGCTGGATTGATTGTTTTAATGACCCATGTGCCTTTTGGCCAGGAGGTTTTAAAACGAGGAATAATCTTTATTGATCTGGCTATTGCACAGATTGCCGGAATGGGTGTTATAGCCGCGCATTATTTTGATCTGGAACGATTCGGGGACGGGTTCATCCAGATTTCTGCAATAACCAGTGCTTTACTGGGAGCCTGGATATTAGGGCAGATAGAAAAAAAATGGGGGAACTACCAGGAGGCTGTTATAGGTATTACTTTTGTTCTTGCAGCTACTGCCAGTATACTTTTGCTGGCAGGCAATCCTCATGGAGGAGAACATTTAAAAGATCTTCTGGTAGGGCAGATATTGTGGGTAACATGGGAACAGTTAATACCTGTTTTTATACTTTCTATAATAATTACTCCAATCTGGTTTTATTATAAAAAATGTATTGGCAGCTATGGTTTTTATATTCTATTTGCCATAGCAATAACCAGTTCTGTTCAACTGGTTGGCGTTTATCTGGTGTTTGCAAGTTTGATTATACCGGCATTAGGAAGTGTTTATTTTACCGGGGGTAAGAAATTATTTGTAGGATACAGTATTGGTATTTTAGGCTATTTAAGTGGTCTGGTTTTATCTGCTATTTTTGATTTACCCAGCGGCGCTGTTATTGTCTGGAATATTGCAATTATTGCCTTGTTGCTAAATGGTTTAAATAATTTGATTAGCCACATCTACGTGAAAAACTAATATCTGGATGTATTGCTGAATCCAGATGTTTTATCTTTGCGGATATTGCCAGATATTAACCAGTATCTGGTGAGCATTCCGTCTGAAAATCTCTGGTGAACCCGAATAACTGTTTAATGTTAATTAGTATCGTTTTACCTTTTTGTACTGATCCCTCGCACCATTAAAACCTGACTATTCTCTTTATTACCTCCCATATTGCACTATTCCGGTGCGTTTTTTTTGTGCAAAACTTAATTTTAAATAACCTACTATTTTTATGTGTTTTTAAGGTGTTGAAATTCCATTTGAAAACAAGTGTTGGCACAACCTGTGCTAGTTTATTAGCAATTAATTAAATAATACATCCTGAGTTAAAGAACGGAGCATAAAATGAAAGAAAAACTGGTCATGATCGGAAACGGTATGGCAGGTATGCGTACTATTGAAGAGCTGCTGAAAATAGCACCGGATATGTACGATATTACTGTATTCGGCGATGAGCCTTATGGCAACTACAACCGTATTTTACTTTCACCGGTACTGGCGGGTGAAAAGACCATTGATGATATTATGCTCAATACTCTGGACTGGTATGAAGAAAATAATATCAAACTGCATGCGGGCAAGAAAGTTACCGAAATTAATCGAATTGCCCGTACCGTTACGGCTGAAGACGGCACCGTAGAAGAATATGACCGTCTGTTAATTGCCACCGGTTCAACCCCGTTTATTATTCCTGTCCCCGGCCATGATAAGGAAGGCGTTATTTCCTTCCGTGATATTAAAGATGTGGATATCATGCTGGATGCGGCTAAAAAATATAAGCACGCTACGGTTATCGGCGGCGGTCTGCTGGGTCTGGAAGCGGCCAATGGGATGATGCAGCACGGTATGAAAGTGACCGTGGTTCACCTGGGTGATACCCTGATGGAACGCCAGCTGGATAAAGTGGCGGGCAAAATGCTTAAAAACTCTCTTGAAGAAAAGGGTATGGATTTCCGTATGGAAGCCCAGACTGCTGAAATTACCGGTAATGGCCGGGTAACGGGTATCAAGTTTGCTGACGGTTCCTCTCTGGATACAGATCTGGTCGTTATGGCCGTAGGTATTCGTCCTAATATTGAACTGGCACAAAAGGCCGGCCTGCATTGTGAACGGGGTATAGTGGTTAATGATACCCTGCAGACTTATGATCCTCGTATTTATTCTGTGGGTGAATGTGTGCAGCACCGTGGCAATACTTACGGTCTGGTGGCACCCTTATTTGAAATGGCCAAAGTCTGTGCCAATCACCTGGCCCATATGGGTATCGGCCTGTATGAAGGCTCGGTAACCTCTACCAAGTTAAAAGTAACCGGTATTGACCTGTTCTCAGCCGGTGATTTTACCGGTAATGAAGACACCGAAGAAATGATTATGCAGGATGCCACCAGCGGACTGTATAAAAAGCTTGTGCTGCAGAATAATAAACTCATTGGAGCTGTCTTATACGGTGATACCAAGGAAGGTGCCTGGTACTTCCAGTTAATGCGTACCGGTCAGGATATATCTGATTTACGTGATAAATTACTCTTTGGTGAATCTCACCTGGGTGATTCCGGTCATGGTGGCGATCATATCGGACAGATGTCCGATGATACCGAAATCTGCGGCTGTAATGGTGTCTGTAAAGGCGATATTGTTAAGGCCATTACCACCGAAGGTCTATTTACCCTGGATGAAGTCAGAGCCCATACCAAGGCTTCTGCTTCCTGTGGTTCCTGTACCGGTCTGGTAGAACAGATCCTTGAATTTACCCTTGGCAGTGACTACGAAGCACCTGAAGCCAAGCCCATGTGTAAATGTACTGACCATTCTCATGAAGAAGTCCGCGAAGCGATTCGTGAGCGTAAACTGACCACTATTAATGATGTACGTCGGGCGCTTAACTGGAAAACCGAAGACGGATGTCCGGCCTGTCGTATGGCGCTTAACTACTATGTTCAAAGTGCCTGGCATAATGAAGCCCAGGATGATCCTCAGTCCCGCTTTATTAATGAGCGTGCCCACGCCAATATCCAGAAAGACGGCCGTTATTCAGTGATCCCCAGAATGTGGGGCGGTATGACTACACCAGATGAACTGCGTGCCATTGCCAATGTGGCTGAAAAATACGAAATTAAAGACGTTCACTTAACCGGTGGTCAGCGTATTGGCCTGTACGGAGTAGAAAAAGAAGTGCTGCCTAAAATCTGGGCAGATCTGAATGAAGCCGGTATGGTTTCCGGTCATGCTTATGGTAAAGCCATGCGTACCGTTAAAACCTGTGTCGGTAAACAGTGGTGCCGTTTTGGTACTCAGGATTCAACGGCCTTAGGTATTAAACTGGAAGAACTGACCTGGGCTTCCTGGATGCCGCATAAATTCAAACTGGCGGTATCAGGCTGTCCACGTAACTGTGCTGAAGCAACGATTAAGGACTTCGGTGTGGTCTGTGTGGACTCCGGCTATGAACTGCATATCGGCGGTAACGGCGGTATTAAGGTTCGGGCAACCGATTTATTATGCAATGTTGCAACGGAAGAAGAAGTACTGGAATACTGCGGAGCCTTTATTCAGTTCTATCGTGAAGATGCTCATTATCTCGAAAGAACGGCCCCATGGGTAGAACGTATCGGTTTCAGTCGTATTGAAGATACCGTTGTAAAAAACGAAGAGAAGCGCAAGCATTATTATAAACGTTTCCTTGAAGCACAGAAAATTGCCCAGGTTGATCCCTGGAAAGAACGTGCGGTCGATGGTAAAGCCAGACACGAATTTGAAACCATTAAGGTGGTTCAGGCTTAAGCCGGGAACTCCTCTCCCTTTGGCATCTGTCTGGTGTTAAAGGGGGCAGCATTTATCAAACTAATAAAATATTTAAGGTACAACTATGTCAAACTGGATAGAAGTCGGACAACTGGATGATATCCCCAAACAGGGGTCCCGAGTTGTTAAAACGAGTGATTATAATATTGCGGTTTTCCGCACGGTCAATGATGAAGTCTTTGCTATAAAAGATGAGTGTCCGCATAAACAGGGGCCTTTGTCTCAGGGTATAGTACATGACAGAAAAGTCACCTGTCCATTACATAACTGGACAATCAGTCTTGAGTCAGGTGAGGCGTTAGGTCCGGATGAAGGCTGTACTAATGTTTTTGTGGCTAAGGTTGAGAATGGTGTTGTTTCAATAGATTTAGGTTGATTTTAGGGAAAATATGAATCCGTAGCTTCCAGGCCTCCACAAATCCTGAAAAGATAATACCCCTGGAAGCTACTCTTGAAGAATATAAACGGAAAAGTTCTCACTCATATTTAGAGATTTGTGATGAGATAGATTTATAACTTCTGAGTATTTCAGTATGGATAGCTCTTGATGAAGTTTCGGAGGCAGGACGCCGACGAAAAGCCTCCATGGATGGGCTCTTGATTATAAGAGAAGATGTCTTCAGCAAGAGCTATCCATACTGAAATACGAACTATCGGTAAATGAGAAAAAATAAAAGGCATATCCATGTTATTTGGCCGTAAAAAAAAGAATCCAGTTAAGATTGCAGATAAGGAAGTCGTTGAATGGAAATATACGACCTGTGGTTATTGTTCTACAGGTTGCTCCATTCAGGTCGGCTTGAATAAGGAAGGGGAGGCAGTGTCCAGTCGCGGGGCTGCCGGGGCGGATGTTAACCGGGGGAAACTTTGTGTTAAGGGCATATTTGAACATGAACTGTTCAAGTCCTCCGGTCGTGGTGATATGCCGCTGGTGCGGGATAAAATATTTGAAGGCTTTGAAGAAACAGACTGGGACAGTGCGCTGGACCAGATGGCCTTTGAAATTACCCGTATTCAGAAAACATATGGCCGGGATTCTTTTGCTATAGTTTCTACCGGCCAGTTATTAACAGAAGAATTTTATACCCTGGGTAAATTGTCCCGTGCCGTTATTGGTACCAATAACTACGATGGAAATACCACCCTTTGTATGGCATCTGCTGTTTCAGGTTATAAACGTTCCTTTGGTTCGGACGGTCCCCCTGGATGTTATGAGGATTTTGAGCACACAGAATGTTTAATAGCATGGGGCTCGAACCTGCCTGAGCAGCACCCTATTATTTACTGGCGTTTACAGGAAGCACAGGAAAAACGTAAGTTTCCCCTAATTGTCGTTGATCCGCGGGTAACCATGCTGGCTCAGAAGGCGGATATGCATCTGGCCATTAAGCCGGGTACGGATGTGGTACTGCTTAATGCCTTATGTCATGTTATTCTTGAAGAAGGTCTGGAAGACCGTTCTTTTATTGAGTCACATACCAATGGTTATGAACAGTTTGAAAAACTGGTGGCACAATATGATCCAACCACGGCGGCTGAAATAACTGGTATTGATGAAGATACTATTCGTAATGTCGCCAGGCTGTATGCCAAATCCAATGCCGCTATGAGTATCTGGACTATGGGCATTAACCAGAGTACTCATGGTTCTGATGGTGTGGTGGGTATTAATAATCTTAATCTGGTTACCGGTAATATTGGTAAGGAAGGGGGCACGTCTTTATCGATTACCGGGCAGTGTAATGCCATGGGAACCCGTGAATGGTCGTCCTGCTCCGGCCTGCCGGGTTACCGTCTGCTGGAAAATCCTGACCACCGTCAGGAAATAGCCGATTACTGGGGTATTGATCCAGAGTTCTTTCCTAAAAAACGCGGTTTAACTGAAACTGACATTTTTCCTGCTATTGAAACCGGCCAGATTAAAGGGCTGTGGCTGGTAGCAACTAATCCCATGACTTCCATGCCTAATACTGCCCGGATCCGCAAGACGCTTGAAAAACTGGATTTCCTGGTAGTACAGGATTCTTATGCGGATGTGGAAACCACCCAGTATGCGCATATGTATCTACCGGCAGCCACCTGGGCGGAAAAAGAAGGGGTGTTTACCAATACGGAGCGGCGGGTGAATATTGTCCGTCAGGTGGTTAAACCTCATGGCAACTCAAAATCTGACTTATGGATTTTTAATAATCTGGCCAAACGTTTTGAGCAGGGCCAGAGAGTAAAATTCCCTGATGAACCGGAGCAGGTCTTTGAAGAAATGAAACACCTTTCCAAAGGTCGACTGGTGGATATTTCCGGTATGTCGCATGACAAAATTGAACAGCAGAAAGGTATTCAATGGCCTTTTACTGAAGCGATGGCAAAGGGTGAAACGGCTAAAGATGATGCTGAAGATGCACAACAAAAATCAGGTAAAGGTGATCAGCGCTTATATACCGATGGCCATTTCAGCTATGCAGACGGAAAGGCCAAACTGATCCCGCTGCCGTTTATTGATAATAATGAAAAGCCGGAAAATGATTATCCGTTCTGGTTAAATACCGGACGGGTGGTTGAGCACTTTCACTCCCGTACCAAAACCGGAAAAATCGGTAATAATAACAAGTACAGTCCCATGCCCTATATGGAAATGAATCCTGATGCGGCAGATGAGCTGGGTGTAGTGCATGGGGAATACGTTCGCTGTGTGTCCAAACGTGGTGATGCCATTGTTATGGTTCAGCTGACCCAGCGGGTTCCCTATAACATGGTGTTTATACCTTTTCACTTTCATGACTGTGTTAACCGTCTGACCCTGGGACTGTTAGACCCTCACTCCCGGCAGCCGGCGTTTAAACAGTCCGCTATCCGAGTTGAAACGGTAGAGGATCAGCACGAAGCGGCGCAGTTATGTCTTGAATCCAGAGAATTTTAAAGCAGCAGGGAAGAGCAATGTTTCAGATCAGAGATGAAGAAAGACCCTATGCTTTTTTAAGCGATAAGGAAACTAAAAGCCATAACCGTTACGGCAAGTCCATTGACCTGGTTGATAAAAGCAGTGAGCTGTACGGCAAGAGTCTGAATATTAACGGTGATCCCAAAGTTTCAGACAACCCCAACCGTTATAAACAGCACGGTTTTCATTTTACTGCGGACAATTGTATCGGCTGTCATGCCTGTGAAGCGGCCTGCAGTGAGAAAAATGATAATCCGGCCCATATTGCCTTCCGTTCTGTGGGTTATGTAGAGGGTGGGACTTACCCTGCCTATCAGCGTATTAATATTTCCATGGCCTGTAATCACTGTGATGATCCGGTCTGTCTGAAAGGCTGTCCCACCCGGGCCTATACCAAGTTTGCAGAATACGGTGCGGTACTACAGGATCCAAATATCTGTTTCGGCTGCGGTTACTGTACCTGGGTTTGTCCATACAATGCACCGCAACTCGACCCCATTAAAGGGCAGGTAAGCAAGTGTAATATGTGTGTGGACAGGCTGGAAGAAGGTTTAAAACCGGCCTGTGTATCCGCCTGTCTGGGTAATGCGCTTAATTTTGGCGTTATTGAGAATATTCCAGATAACAGGGAACAGGCAAAAACCGAAATCCCCGGCCTGCCCAGAACCGATATTACCCATCCTAATATCCGTTTTCAACAGACCCGTTCCACGCATCGGGAAATGACACGTACCGATTCTATGCCCATTAAATATCATCGCAATGATAAAACCGGACGCTTTGAGTCCACTGTGGATGACAAGCATGGTAAAAAACGGGAATGGAATCTGGCAAAATTATCTTCCCGGGAAAATCCGCTGGTGCTGTTTACTCTGGTTACCCAGGCTGTAGTCGGTGCCTTTATGCTGTTTTTTATCGGGCCTGCCATGGGAATGGAGGCTTTAAGCGGTATTCAGGGCTCAGATATTTTTATCCCCTTACTAGGTTTTATGCTGTTAATCGAAACCATTGGTCTGGTGATGTCCACCATGCACCTGGGTAAACCGCATCGTTTTTACCGGGCCTTTAACAACCTGAAAACCTCTCCGGTCAGCCGGGAAGTGGCCGGTGTGGCGCTGTTTTTTAACAGCCTGCTGGGCTATGCTTTTTTCTCCCTGCTGTTAACGCCCCAGTGGGCAGAACAGTATCACGACATTATATATATACTGGCTCAGATATGCGGCTATACGGCTTTAATTACCGGTCCGGTGGCACTGTATTTTATGCATAAAATTTATCGTATTGAAGCCCGTCCTTTCTGGAACCACTGGCAGGTATTAACCGCCTTTTACGGTTCCATGTTCAGTATGGGCGGATTGCTGCTGGCGGTTACCGTAGTTCCCTGGATGGCTTATCAGGGGCAGGACTATATGCCGGTGTTATGCACTCTGGCAATAGTCATGTTCAGCGGCCTGTTAATTGAAGCCATAGGGCATATTTTCCATCGCCGGGATCTATGGGCACTGCTTAAAAAAGGCCAGGGCGAGGGTGCTGCTGCCCAGTTTGAACAGGAAACCAGATTCGGTAAAACCTGGTGGTTAAGAAACATCCTGTTAGCGCTTAATATGGTATTACTGATTGTTCTGGCCAGCGGTGTAGTCAGCGGCAGTACGGCTTTAATCCTCTGGGGTGTAACGGCTGTCAGTATGTTAACAGCGGCGGTTATCGGCCGGGCATTATTTTATGTACTGGTTATACCGACTACTATGCCGGGGGCATTTTTCTGGAAAAACAAAGCCTTCCAGGAACATGCCCGGGAAACCGGCCTGGCCCACCGTGAGCAATGTGGGGTGGTCTATGAGAATCACTAAGAATTTATGACTCAGACAGAATATTTAAAACCCCGTCTTAATAAACTTATCCATGCTTTACAGGATGGTTTTATTGAACGGGAAACAGCGGTTCGTCTGGCCTTATTAGCCCTGCTTAGCGGTGAACATATTTTGCTGATTGGGGCACCGGGTACGGCAAAAAGTGAACTGGCCCGACGGCTGCATCATGCCATTAATGAAGGGGACTATTTCGAACGCCTGCTGACCCGTTTCTCTGTACCTGAAGAAATTTTTGGCCCGCTGTCCATCAAGTCTCTGGAAGCGGATCGTTATCACCGGCTCACTAAAAATTACCTGCCTTCTGCCAGTATTGCCTTTATTGATGAAATCTTTAAAGCTAATAGCGCAATTTTAAATTCCCTGCTGACCTTATTAAATGAACGTGAGTTTGATAATGGTGATGTGCGTGAAAAAGTACCCCTGTTATGTGTGGTTGGTGCCAGCAATGAACTGCCGGAAGATGATGAACTGGCGGCGCTCTATGATCGTTTTTTATGCCGTTATGAAGTTAAGGCCGTCTCGGATGAACAGTTTATTGCCCTGTTAAAACTACCTGAACGGGAAAATAATCCTCTGGATAATGATGCGGTTTTAAATCTTGATGATTTAAAACAGATTGAAACACAGGCGCAAACCATAAAGCTGCCTGACGATGTTCTGGCTTTACTGCATTCCCTGCGAAGCTTTCTTGCCCAGCAAAATATTCCGGTTTCTGATCGACGCTGGCGTAAGGCCGTTAAACTTCTGCAGGTTTCAGCCTATACCAATGGACAGGACAGCATCTCGGTCTGGGACTGCTGGCTGCTGCAGCACTGCCTGTGGCATAACCCTGCACAACGCCAACTGATCCTTGACTGGTATCAGTCCCATCTGGGTATTGGTGCCGGTTTTAACCAGGAACGGCTGGAGAAGCTGGTGCATACCTGGGAAAAAACACTGGCTAAAGAAAGCGGTGAGAAAGTACAGCTAAAAAATAACCGGGGTGAATTTCTCTATCTGGATAAAGAGGGTAAGCAGACACTGGATAAAGAGCAATGGTCCGTTACAGAGCGAAATGGTCAACCGCTTTATCTGGCACCGCCGGATAATTCAGATCGGACTAATAACGATGAAGGTTATACCTTTGATGAACTCAAAGAACAGTTTTTTGATGATTATTACCAGCAGTGTCATATTGACGGACACTGGCAGCATATTGATAAATACATTAAAAACCCAGAGAATCAGTTCAGGGTACTGCTCAGTAACCAGCCCTGTATGCAGGCCAGAAAATATCCCGCTGACTTTATTTTAAAACGGGTTAATGAAACCCGGCAGATTGCTGATGATTTGCAGGTTTTTATCAATCGGCTGGGTGAGCAGAAAAACGGTCTGTCTGAAACACTGTCCAGGCATTTATGGCTGGGTGAATCGTTTATGCAGCAGGCGGAAAGCAGTTTGTCAGAGACTATTGACCGTGCCTTGAAACTACTGCAGCGCATGGAAAAAGTGATGAGCGGTTTTAAAAAGCTGCCGACGTTTTAATCTTTCTTTTATTTATGCCTAATCACTTTCAGGATTCACTGCAGCAACTGGAACAGAAATTTCAGTATCTGGATCACCTGCCGGAAACACTCTACGATATTATTGTTACCCATCCCCATGGTGAACTGAATCAGCGTATTGAAGGTATACTGGAATGGCGGGAAGCCTTATTGCAGGGTCATCTTCCAAATCATAAATCCCTGGTCTGGCCGGAAGTCTCTATCAGGGAAATGATCTTAAAACGTCTTGATGTACTGGAAATTGTACAATACTGTAAAAACCAGGAAACACTGGTGGACTCTATTTTAGAAGATGTCTGTGAGGCTATCAGTACTGCAGAGCAGTGGCAGAAAATAGATCCGGGCTTTGATGACAAGCTGGCCCGGCGGCATAAACATAATGACCGGGATTCGGCTTTTAAAGATGACGGTTTAAGTGAGCAGCCGGAAAACTCTACTGAACAGAATACAGAAGTACAGCCACAATCACGGCCACAACAACAGGAATCCAGTAGTGATGAGACGGTTTCAGATACGCAGAATATCCAGCCGGAAAGTCCGCAACAGGATTTGTCTGAAACCACAGACTTACTTTATTCCTCTGAAGGGGCTGAGGAAAGTGTAAGGCAGGAAACAGCAAACAGTCCTTTTATACTGGATAATGATTCTATACTTGAGCAAAGCTGGCAGGAACTGGCTCAACAATGGCATGAACTGGAACCGGTATTTTCTGAACTGAGTGAAATGCTTGGTCAGGGCTGGGATCTGACCCAGGGACTGCTGGCTTCTCAGCAGTGGCGGGATATTATCCGTTACCGTAAACTGGTTAAACAACTGCCCTGGCTGGAACAGGTGGTGGCGGCGCTTGGACGCCTGCAGGAGAAAAATACTGAAGAATCGCTGTCCACTATTGAACGGATTATTGAGCCGGTCAAACGAATGGTTGAGCAGGAAATTGAAATTAAAACACCTCATGCTGTTTCTGAGACATCCGGTATTCGCCGCAGTGATGATATATCCCGTTTGCTGCCCGGTGAATTAATGCAGCTGGGTCATCCCCAGTTAAAACGTCTCTGGCATGCCAAACGCGCAGAACATACTTTGCTGACCTACCGCGTGGAAGGTGTACTGTCAGAACATGAACCTCTGGAAATGGAATCTTTTGAAGAAGTTGAATCCAGGCAGAATGAGACTGAATCGGGATTAGGGCCCATTCTGGTCTGTCTGGATGGCTCGGCTTCTATGCAGGGTGAGCCGGAAAACATAGCCAAGGCTCTGGTTCTGGAAGCCCTGAGAATAGCCTGGCAGGAAAGCCGGGCCTGCTATGTCTATCTGTTCAGTGGTCCGGATCAGGTTTTGCAGCATGAACTGGATTTAACCAAGGGTGGTCTGTCTCAGTTACTGGAATTTTTAACCCAGACCTTTCATGGTGGTACCGATGTGATTAAACCATTACTGACGGCCCTGGAAAAAACTCAACAACAGGACTGGGAAAAAGCAGATATTTTATTAGTTACCGATGGTCGTTTTCCTGTTACTGAACAACATAAAAAGAGGCTGCATAATATTCGCAGTAATGATATACGCCTGCACGGAATCTTAATTGGCCAATGGCAGGGACGAGCCATGCAGGAAATCTGTCATTTTTTTCACAGGATTTAACTGGTATTGATATATTTAAAAGGCTTATCCGGCAGCTTTAATAATGGTTTTGAAATAGCATATCCCTGTACATAATCCACACCCATTTCTTTTAGTATCTCAATAACTTCACTGGATTCGACACATTCCGCTACGGTTTTCATATTCATAATCTTACCGATATTGTGGATAGATTCAACCAGTGCCCTGTCAATTGGATCGTGAGGTATGTTTTTTACAAAGGCGCCGTCAATTTTTAATATATCAACCGGCAGGTTTTTCAGATAACAGAAAGATGATAGACCGCTGCCAAAATCATCCAGGGAAAACTGACAGCCAATCGCCTTAATTTTTTTTACTAGTGCAGTGGCAATATCCATTGATGCAATAACTTCGGTTTCGGTAATTTCAAAGCAGATCTGCTCAGGTTTCAGTTTGAAGGTGGTAATCTGTTTCTGTATGTAATCAGGCAGCGTATCACTGCTCATGGAGCGTCCGGATAAATTAATTGAGAGTTTACTATTGTCGGTATGAGCTTTATTTTCAGAAAAGATCTGTATGGCGTTTTTAATTACCCAGCGATCCAGTAACTGCATTTTTCCAAACCGTTCTGCTGCCGGTAAAAATTTATCCGGAGTGTGTATAGTACCATCGTCATCAATATACCTGAGGAAAACTTCATAATAAGCTTCTGCTGAGAACGAGCTTTTCTTAAGAGATACAATAGGTTGAAAATAAAGCTGAAAATTATGTGTATCAGAGGTTTCAGTTAACTCACTGAACCAGTGAAAATAATTGTGCTGTTTAATTAGATTTTCATCGTTTTCATTAAAAACATGCACCAGATTTCGGCCATTTTCTTTAGCAATATAACAGGCAGCATCCGCTGAACTAAAAGCCTGCTGGATATCACTGGCGGTATGGTTAATTGCTGTAATGCCAATTGAAATACCGATGGAAAATTTTTTGTCTTCCCATAAAAACTGAAAGTTCAGTATTTTTTCCCGAATTTCCTCAGCAGCCAGCACAGCCTGATCAATATCACAATTTTCCAGAAGAACTCCAAATTCATCACCCCCAAGCCGGGACAGGGTATCGTGTCTGCGAATACATGAGTATATAAGCTCTGGTATTTTCTGTAATAAGCGGTCTCCAGCCAGGTGCCCGCAACTGTCATTGATGATTTTAAACTGGTCCAGATCCATAAATAATAAAGCATGCTGACTATTATCAACTTTACTGTGCTGCATAGCAGTCTGAACCCGGTTTTCAAATTCATAGCGGTTGACAAGACCGGTGAGATCATCGTGTGTCGCCTGATAAGTAATTTGTTTGTTAACCATATGGACATTGCGAATGACCAGCCAGATTATGGTAATGCATAAAAATACTGAGGCAATGGTCAGAGTATAAAAAATATAGCTGGTATTATTATAATGTTTATGGGCACTTCGATTAGCCCGCATGGAAACCTGGTTTTCCATCTCAACCAGTTTGTCCAGTACTGCAAGGGTTGCCTTTTGAAGTGTTTTGGAATCTCTTAGAAAAAACTGAGTATCATCAGGATTCCTGTTATGCAGTAAATTTTCAGCGGCCATATCATTGATGGGTTGAGCGACAGCTGTAATGCGGTCAAGCTGTTTGATTGCTGAACGTTCAATTTTATTTAATGATGTTTTAAGAAGCTTTCTACGGGCTTTCTTATAAATACCTGCATATTCAAGGAACTGCATATAGATCTCATCCCGATCAAAAATGTCTTCCGTTAACTGCATTTTATACATCAGGTTTTCACGAAGACGGATGGCGTCTCGCATGGTATTGGCCATCTGAATTTTTACATTGGTGTCAGTAATAAGACTGGATAATATCTGGTTATTCTGTCTCATCTGGTGCTGAGAGATAAAAACCAGAATAAACATCAGTATCAAAATTGTGGTGAAGCCCAGGATAACCAGCTTTATGGAGTTGTCTTTCATATGCTTAAAATTGTTTTTATAGTGATTTTAAGTATAGGATAGATTCTGGAAATTTAACAAATATGCCTCACCCTTTTCCTGTCCCGATAGGACAGGAAAAGGGTAGGTTATAGCTTCATATTTCTTAATCTGAGTGAATTAACTACAACGGATACTGAGCTGAAGCTCATGGCAGTGGCTGCAATAATAGGCGATAATAGAATCCCGAAAAACGGATAAAGCACGCCGGCTGCCACGGGAACACCCAGAGAGTTATAGATAAAGGCAAAGAACAGATTCTGGCGGATATTACTCATTACCGCATGGCTCAGACGTCTGGCCCGAACAATACCGTTTAAATCTCCCTTGATTAAGGTTACTCCGGCACTTTCCATGGCGACATCGGTACCAGTGCCCATGGCGATACCAACATGAGCCTGTGCCAGGGCCGGTGCATCATTAATTCCGTCGCCGGCCATGGCAACAATTTTACCTTCTGACTGTAACTGTTTAACGACTGCCGCTTTCTGATCGGGTAGTACCTCAGCCTCAACTCGATCAATATTCAGCTGACTGGCGACGGCTTCGGCAGTTTTGCGGCTGTCACCGGTTAACATAACCACATCAACACCTTCCTGGTGCAGATCACGGATTGCCTTTGCTGTCGTTTCCTTAACCGGATCGGCCACGCCAATAATACCGGCTGCCTGGTGATTAATCGCCACCAGCATAACAGTCTGGCCATTATTCTGGCCTTCATGAGCCTGTTCAATTAAACCTTCAGGTGCAATGTCTAAACTGGTAAACAGCTTTTCATTGCCAAGGGCAACGGAATAACCATTAACCTGACCGGTAACACCTTTTCCGGTTATTGACTCAAAGTTATCGGTAGCAAATAACTGCAGACCTTTATCATCGGCACCATTGACTATGGCTTCAGCCAGAGGATGTTCACTGGCCCTCTCCAGGCTGGCTACCAGGCTGAGCATATCATTTGGGTCAAAGTCATTCTGAGTATTTACGGAAACCAGTTTTGGTTTTCCTTCAGTCAATGTGCCGGTTTTATCAACCACCAGAACATTAACCTTTTCCATGGTTTCCAGGGCTTCGGCATTTTTAATTAGCACACCCATAGTAGCGCCTTTGCCGGTGCCCACCATAATGGACATGGGAGTAGCCAGACCCAGGGCGCAGGGGCAGGCAATAATTAATACGGCTACTGCATTTATAATGGCATGAGCCAGCCGGGGTTCGGGACCCCAGAAGCCCCATACTATCATAGTCAGTACGGCTACCAGAACGACTACCGGGACAAAATAACCGGCGACAATATCGGCCAGTTTCTGAATGGGGGCTCTGGAACGCTGAGCCTCGCTGACCATTTTTACAATCTGTGAAAGCAGGGTGTCCGAACCGATTTTCTCAGCCCGAATGAGAATACTGCCGGTGCCATTAACGGTTGCACCAATCACTTTGTCATTGGTATTTTTTTCAACCGGAATAGGTTCACCGGTTACCATAGATTCATCGACTGAGCTGTTGCCCTCAATGACCATGCCGTCAACAGGAATTTTTTCTCCGGGCCGGACTCTTAAGATGTCACCTACCTTAACCTGTTCCAGTGGAATATCCTCTTCGCTGCCGTCTTCTCTGACTATCCTTGCGGTATTGGGAGCAAGCCCCAGAAGCATTTTAATGGCATCGTTAGTCTGGCTGCGGGCACGTAATTCCAGTACCTGTCCCAGAAGAACCAGGGCAGTAATAACGGCTGCGGCTTCAAAATAAACATCAACCAGGCCACCTTCCATTTGCATAACAGGCGGGAAAATGGAGGGAAATAACAGGGCAATGGTGCTATAGGTCCAGGCTACGGAAACGCCCAGGCCAATTAAGGTAAACATATTCAGGTTTCGGGTTATTACAGACTGAATGGCCCTTACGTAAAAAGGCCAGCCGCCCCAGATAACTACCGGTGTAGCCAGGATAAATTCAATCCATTGCACCATTTGCATGGACAGGCCGGAGGGTAATAAAGAAGGGGCAAGATCAGCTACCATGGCCAGGATAAAAACCGGAATAGCCAGAATGATGCTGTATTTAAAACGCCGTGTCATATCTTCCAGTTCTTCATTTTTTTCTTCACTGTCAGCGGCAACCGTCATAGGTTCCAGGGCCATGCCGCATTTGGGACAACTACCGGGATGATCCTGTACTATTTCCGGATGCATGGGACAGGTGTACTTTGTCTGACTGGATGCTACTTCAGCAACCCGGTCAAGCGCCATGCCGCATTTTGGGCAGTTGCCAGGTTTGTCCTCGTGGATTTCAGGATGCATAGGGCAGGTATAATAAGATGGAGAGTCCAGGGGTTGTTCTGAAGAATGGGAGTGTGAGTGTGAGTGTGAGTGGGAATGGGAAGTATGAGAATGATGTTGGTGTTCATGATCATGACAATGATGTTCACTGTCTTCAGTAACATCCATACTGCAAACCGGATCAGATAGTGATTGTTCTGCTTTTTTATGTTTCATTAGCTTTTCCTGTTTATCAGAGTCTCGGCGCTTAACCGGTTTCTGTTTATTTTAAATTCATTGTAAAACAGGGACTATGACCTTAACCTTTCCTGAACATTAAACTTATGTCATCTTAATCATGTTTACAGTGCATTACACTGAACAGGCCACTAAGCTTGTTGGTGCGGTAAAGGAAATACAGAATAATCAGGAAGGGGGTAACTATTTTGAGATGGATTTCATTGAATTACTTTTTATTATTTTGTAAATTTGTTTGCGGCTAAAATGGTGCTTTTCCTGAGAGCCGATTAAATCCTCACGGATCTGCAGGGTTAAAGAACCAAGTGCTTCATGTAGAACATCAGTTTCTCCGGAAAAACTATTGTCGTTGGCGATCTGATAAACAGTATTTAAGAAACACTGATATTCGTTTAATACTTCCGGTGAAGCAATAATGGCTAGTCTATGTGTAATAAAACGCAGGTTAGTCAATTCGGCTGAAGTAAAATTTTCTACCAGTGACATTTTTTCCAGAAGATTAAGCAGTTGCTCATATGTACTGGTTTTTAACTCCATAAACTTAATGCTTTGTTCTTTTTCAATTTCAACTGCAGTCTGCTTATTTAATAATAAAGCAGTGATAAAGATCGTTGCCACAGTACCCAGAATAATCAGTACAATTTCCTGGGTAAATGGAGTTCGGTCAGTCACTTTATAGGCATATCGTAGAAAAGCATAACCGGCCACCAGGGTAACCAGTGACAGAAATAAATAGAGCATTTGTGTGATGGTTTTATTCAAGGTGTTTTCCTTAAGCATTATGATGTCTTAGCGTAATAGATACCATATTAACAGAATAAAACCGATAATAATGCTGACTTCTATAATTATCCAGAGCATTTAATAAGTGACTTTTTAAGGTAGGCTGATTTTTTCAGCCCCTCCTGTTGGGAGAGGCTGAAGGTGAGAGGTGGAGTTACTGAACATCCCTGATTAATACAAATGCACCGCGGATATCACCTTTATGATATCCGCGAGCCTTATCATTTGGATACAGGGCAGACAGTTTGGCTTCGACAGCAGGCAGAACTTTTTCACCGTGACAGTTTAAACAGACCTGGCCGGTACCGATAGCTTTCATATAACGAAACTGCTTTTTACCATCCACTTCAACAATTTCACTGTATTCCATTTTCTTAGGTGATTCACCTCTGGCCTTACGGGCTTCAAAGTCCTCCAGCACTTTCTTTTGCCATTCAGTAGGGGCATTATTATCATTACGGGTTTTTAATGAGGTTCTGCTTAACTGGACGCCATGTTCCTTGCTTACGGCTTCGGTAATTTTTATGGCTTTAGTATTACAGACCTCAATGCCGTTGGCCGGTCCGCCTTTTTTAATAGCTGCTTTTAATTCACCTTTAAGACTTTTGCCAAATGCCTTAACGGTCTGGCGGCTTTCCTGAACTAACTGTTCCTTGTCCTGTGCCATTGCTATGGTGGAAGAAAACAGTACTGCCGATACCAGTATAGATAGAGTAAGCTTTTGCATTGATTAAACCTCGTTTGAACATTAATTTAAACACTAAATAATGCCCTGTATTATGATAATTTTACTGTTTAAGTGATGTGATATGGGTTACAGAAAATACAATAAATTGAAAAAGTAATAATTAAAATCAGCTATGGACTGATATAAATGAGAATTATACAGGAAAATATTTAAGGAAAGAAATTCAGGCTCAATACCGGGCTCTGTCAGGAACCCGGCTCGCTAAATAATCAGAGCATGGAAACCCAGATTAATGTCGCCAGTGTAATAAAAGAAACCAGTGCAACAGCTGCAGCGGTACAGTTAACACAAAATTTTCCAATGGTAGTCATATTAGTATCCCCACTTACATTAATTTATAAAAAGTTTTTACAGATGAATTAACCTGAACCGAAATTAATATTATTATTGCTGAACTGGGGAGTAATCTTTATATTCCATGATTCTCTCCTTTAGAACTTTATCCTGGAACCCATATGGAACCAATGTCTCTAAAACAGCCGTTTCAGTCAGGTGAGCATTATAATAACAAGCAATTAAACCTTTAATTATTAGGGCTATTACTAATTCTTATAACCAATAATATATTTCTAATATATTGAATTGCTTAATTAATTCGTCTGTTAGCTATTAATCTAGCTGTTGAATTCCGTCCAGATACCAGGTGGGGCTGGTGCTGTTGGCGGGGCGGATAAAATGCCAGAGTTCCTTAACCTGATTGGCCCGGCCCTGCTGACCGCTGCTGTCTGTTTCACTTAATACGGCATCAAACAGTACTGCAGCTTCTGAATGATCAGTCAGTTCATTAAAATCAATTAACTGGGCATCCAGCTTTAATATGCGGGTATTTCCCTGGGTGGGCTGCTGGGTATATTGACGGCTGATTTCGGCAAAAACACTGTCGGTGGTCAGATCTTTTATGGAGTCCAGATTGCCCGTATCCCAGGCTTCCTGGAGCATGGTATAGGCAGAGCGGGCACCGGACAGGAACTCTTCCTGATCAAACCAGTCCGGTAAGATAACCGTCTGAGCATCGGTTGCAGAATCCTGGTTATTATGGGACTGGCCTGCGGAATTCATTCCAAATTTATCAGCAAAACTTTGTGTAAAACCAGCATCTTCCCTGTGCATGGTATTTAAACGGGGTGCATCAGGCTGACTGTCTGCAGTACTATTTACAGTGCTCTGGCCAAAATCATAAGCGCCGGCCGTAGCGGTCTGCTGACGGGGAGGGGATTTTTTGCGGTTCATAAGCCACATGACCAGCAGGATAACTCCACCAATCATAAGAAAGTCAAAGAAATTAAAGCCTTCAAAAGCACCACCAAAGAACAGGGCACCTAACAGGCCGCCCAGAGCCAGGCCGCCTAACATGCCCATTAAACCGCCTCGTTTAGTGAGTTGCTGTTTACGCTGCTGATTGGCTGTTGCTGCTTTCTGCTGGGAAAAAGATTTTTGCTGAAAACTTTTCTGTTTATAAGGTGAGCTATAGGATTTTTTTCCACCAAAGGAAAAACCGCCGCCAAAGCGTTTGGCTTCAGCCGTACTGAGTACAAAAAGTGCCAGGGTGAAAATACTGATAAAGGTGATAATTAACTTGTTATTCATTTTTGTTCCATTTTTTGCTTCGATGATGACTGTTTTTCATTGTCAGCCTGGTAGGGTATTTTGTTAAATACACCAATAAGTTGTTCATTTTGTTTCAACTCAGCCTTTCCTGTTGGACTGACAAAAAACTGATAAGTTTCCTTAATATCGATATTGTCCGACTGTACACACTGAAACTGCAGACTACGCTCGCCAATAGCGGCCCAGAAACAGCGTCGAATGGAATCTTCACGGCCCGGCGTATAAAAATCCGCAGTGCCTTCAAAAACCACATTAATACGCGATATTTTCATGGCATTTTCAGCATCCGCCTGCCAGTTACCGGCACCGGGGTGAGGGGAGCAGGCTGTCAGAGTTAACACAAGAGCTACAGGAATAGTTAGTAACAGTAATCTAAATCTATATGCTAAAAGCATTATTCACCTTTAAATAGTTAATAAATAAACAGTTGAATCCGAACGGCAAATTATAACTTACCTGATTATAAATTACTTGAACGATCTATTAGACTATCAGGGCGGGAGCATACTTTTAATGATTCTCATTTAGACGCAAATACCGTATCCATTGGCCGTACTCCTTGCTGAAGACGCCGTGAATCCATCCCTGGAGGCTTTTCGGCAGCGTCCCTGCTGCCGAAACTTCATCAAGAAGTACGGCCAATGGATACTCAGAGGTTATAAATTTCAAGTTGAACATATTTTAACCAAAGTATGATCCGGCCCTGATTAGACTATAAAAATAACTTGTTTTTATATTATTAATCCTTAAGTTTTCTTGAGTAAATAACAAAACTTGGTTATAACTTAATAAAACAGAAGCGTTATACTGACAGGGGATATAGAAACAGGGATGTTTACAAATGAAATTACCAGGAGCAGAAAATGCAATTATTCAGGCTGAGAAAATTAAAAATTATTTATTATCAGACTCTCATCCAGTAGGGCGGTTTAAGGCGATATTTTTTAGTTCTCTTGGTTACTCATCGGATAAATGGGAACTATTAGCAAATGATATTCGAACGTTACTTCTTCAAAACGACGCAGAAAAAATTGAACAATCAGAATATGGACAAAAATATATCATAACTGGAAATATAAAAGGTCCATTTAATAAAACAGCCTGTATTATTACAGTCTGGATTATACTAAAAGATAAAAAGACCCCCAAGTTTATTACTGCATATCCAGGGAGTAAGAAATGAATTTAAGTTTATTGCAATCAGTTGTGTTACAGAGAGATTTTCCAGAAAATAATCTATGTCGTGGAGATATGGGTTCAATTGTGGAAATTTATGAACCTGATGGAATTGAAGTTGAATTTGTTACTGCTTCTGGAGACACTCAGGCTCTGGTGACTCTAAAAAAAGATGATGTTCGGCCTGTATCTGATAATGATATACTATCAGTTCGTTCTCTTGATGCTGCATAAATTTCAATCAATTAATTAAATAGACGTAATCAGGGTTAATAACTTTGAATCTTGCCCTGTTTTCTTATTCGCCGCTGTTCTGCTAAAATCTCGCTTTTCTTTCAGTAATCAGCAGAATTTCATGGCCAGACGACGTCGTAGAGCAAAACTTCCCCAGGAACCTGTATTAGTGACCATTGAATCGGTCAGTCATGATGGCAGAGGTGTCTGTCATATTGATGATTTAACGGTATTTATTGATGGGGCTCTGGAAGGGGAAGAACTGACTTTTATTTATACCGGCAAGCGAAAAAATATTGCCGAGGGCAGGGTGCATGAAATCATTAAGGCATCGTCATTAAGGGTAACACCTGAGTGTGAACATTTTACTGTTTGCGGCGGCTGCAGTCTGCAGCATCTCGCGGCGGATCAGCAGATTATCCTGAAACAGAATGTGCTGCTGGAAAACCTGAAACGTATTGGCAAAAGCGAACCTCAAAGTGTACTGGAACCGCTCACCGGCCCTCATTGGGGTTATCGCAGAAAAGCCCGTCTGGGAGTGCGTTTTGTAGTTAAAAAGAACAGAATGCTGGTTGGGTTCAGGGAAAAACACAGTAATTTTCTGGCCGAGCTGGACAGCTGTAAAGTGCTTTATCCTGATGTCGGAATGCATCTTAAAGAATTATCAGAGCTGCTGCGTTCCTTATCCATTTATCAGAAAATACCGCAGATTGAAGTGGCCTGGGGGGATGAGCAGGGCGCCTTTATTGTCCGGCATCTGGAAGATTTTAATGAAGAGGATCGGCAAAAACTTAAAGATTATGCCCGTACTATGAACCTGCATCTTTATCTTCAGCCCAAAGGACCGGATTCCATTACCCGACTGTGGCCTGAAAATGAGGCTGATTTTAAGCCCTTACAGTACAGTCTGCCTGAGCATAATATTGTACATGAATTCCGGCCTACGGATTTTACCCAGGTTAATATGGATATTAACCGTAAAATGATTAATCTTGCCCTGGAGTTACTGGCACCGGAACCGAATGATAAGGTGCTTGATCTGTTTTGCGGACTGGGTAATTTTACCCTGCCGCTGGCTCGTAAAGCGGCACATGTGACCGGTGTTGAAGGCAGTGCTGAACTGGTGGTTCGGGCAAAAGAAAATGCTCTTAAAAACGGTATAGAGAATGCCGACTTTTATGCGGCCGATCTGTTTAAGGACGTTTCAGGTATGCAGTGGGCAAAACAGCAATACGATTGCATTTTGCTGGATCCGGCGCGCAGCGGTGCCAGGGAAATTATTGAATATCTGCCGAAACTGAGTGCCCATACGGTGGTTTACGTCTCCTGCAACCCTTCAACCCTAGCCAGGGATACTGAAATTATGGTACATCAGAACGGTTATAAGCTGATAAAAGCCGGAGTCATGGATATGTTTCCTCATACGGCTCATGTGGAATCCATTGCGCTTTTTGAAAAAATATAACTATTTCGTGTATCTTACCGTGACTGTTTACAGGTACTCTACAGTACTTCAAGTTATGTTAAATAATTACCAAAACATTCAGTATTTAATAATGCAGTCAGTCAGTAATAAACAATGATTCCAGAAAGGTTGAAAAAATGGATTATTGTGCTTTTTATAAGCACACTGGCAATGGGGCTGTCAGCCTGTAATAACCGCTCTTCTGATAATTCCCATGCTGTTATCCGTTTCGGTATCAGCTCAGCCCCGGTGACCCTGGACCCGCTGCAGGCCACCGATGCCACATCTGCCCGGATTAACCGCCTGATTTATGAGGCCCTGGTTGAGTTTGGCAAAGATGATCTACCGGTTCCGGGTATTGCTTCCTGGCAGGCGCTCAGCCAGCGGCATTATCGTTTTAAACTGATAAAAACTTCCTGGTTTCATCATGGTAAAAAACTGACGGCTAATGATGTCAGGGCTACTTATAAAGAGGTACTGGATAATAAAAATGCCTCACCACAGCGTAATATCATTGCCCATATTCAGCGTATTGAGGTGATTGATGATAATACCATCGACTTTTTCCTCAGCCGTAATGATCCTCTGTTTCCGGCTTTTCTGACTATTGGTATTGTGCCTGCCGATCTACTGGTAAAACACCATCCATTTAATAATCAACCTGTGGGCAGCGGCCCGTTTAAATTTTCTCGCTGGCCTTTTGAAGGGCAGTTGTTTCTGCAGCGTGTCAGTGACGGACTAACAGTAGAATTTTTGCAGGTAAAGGATCCGACGGTACGGGTATTAAAACTGCTGCGTGGGGAGCTGGATATTATTCAGAATAATTTACCGCCGGAGCATATCGCTTATCTGAAACAGCAAAAGGGTATTGGTTTTATAAGCCGTCCCGGCTCAAACTACACTTATCTGGGATTTAATCTTCAGGATCCGTTAACCGGTGATCTGCAGATAAGAAAAGCCATTGCCTATGCTCTGGATAAGGACAAAATTATTCAATATGCCCTGGGTAATGCCGCTCAGAGTGCCCGGGGCTTTTTCCCGTCCCGGCACTGGCTTGGTGCTGATTTAAAAGCTTATGATTATAATCCTGACAGGGCAAAACAGATCATGCAGATGCTGGGTTATTCTGAGTATCATCCTTTGCAGTTAAGTTATAAAACCTCCAGCGATCCGTTTCGGATCCGCATTGCCACTATTATTCAAAGTCAGTTGAAAAAGGTTTATGTTGACATGGATATCCGCAGCTATGACTGGGGAACTTTTTATGGTGATATAAAAAAAGGCAAGTTTCAGTTATACAGCCTGACCTGGGTCGGTATCCGTACTCCGGATATTTTTCGTTATGTGTTTCATAGCAACTCTTTACCGCCGGGCGGGGCAAACCGCGGACGATTAAAAGATGCTCTGGTGGATCAATTAATAGAGCAGGCAGAACAGGAAACGGATTTACAGAAGCAGGCTCAGTTATATCGGCAGCTGCAGCAGCGTTTAAATAAACTATTACCCTATATTTCCCTGTGGTATGAGGATAATATTGCTTTTTACAGAGATAATATTAAAGCTTATCAGGTGTCGGATGACGGCAATTATGATGGACTGATAATGACACAGAAGCTGAAAGGTAGTAATAAAAAATGAAGCCTGATTTAAAAGGACCCAGCGGTTCACCATTACCGGATGAATTTATATATATATCCGTACCTGAACAGCAACTGTATTATATTCAAGCCGGTAAAACCGTTTATAAAACACGGATTGCTTCCGCTAAAAATGGTGTAGGTGAATTATCTGGCAGTGAATGTACACCCAGAGGCTGGCATAAAATCCGTGCAAAAATTGGTACAGGTTATGCCCCGGATACGGTCTTTACAGGCCGCCGGCCTACCGGAGAAATCTGGTCTGACCAATTGCAGGCAGAACACCCTGGGCGGGACTGGATTTTAACCCGGATAATGTGGCTTAGTGGTCTGGAACCGGGGCTTAACCGGCTCGGAGCGCGCGACACCATGAGGCGTTATATTTATATTCACGGCTGCCCTGATAGCAATCCTATGGGCATACCCAGTTCCCACGGCTGCATTAAAATGCGTAATGCCGAGATTATTAAACTGTTTGACCGGGTGCCGTGCGGCCTGCCGGTTTATATCGCCGGACAGGAATAATACGGCATGTTGGGTTATATTGTCAGCCGTCTGTTCAGTGCCTTTATTGTGGTTTTCGGTGTGGTTTTTATTGTCTTTATGCTGATCCACATGGTGCCGGGTGATCCAGTCGAAGTCATGCTGGGCGAGTCTGCCAGTGTGGTGGACAGGGAAATGCTGCGCCATGCTCTGGGTCTGGATCAGTCCCTGCCGCAGCAGTTTATTAATTACCTGAATAAATTAGCACACTTTGATCTGGGCCAGTCTCTGCATTCAAAAAAGGCCATTTCTGAACTGCTTTCAGAACGCATTATCCCGACACTGGAACTGAGTATTGCCGCCTTGCTGGTGGCCTTTCTGATTGCCTTTCCCTTGGGGATTATGGCTGCCCTGAAAAAAGGCAAGGCGGCTGATACGGCGGCCATGGTGTTTTCCCTAACGGGTATATCCATCCCCAACTTTTTAATGGGACCGCTGCTGATCCTGGTATTTGCCATTATGCTGGGCTGGTTTCCGGTCAGCGGCCGGGATGGATTGAGTTCTCTGGTATTGCCGGCCTTAACTCTGGGCACAGCCCTGGCGGCTATTCTGTCCCGTATGATCCGAGCCTCCCTGCTAGAAGTGCTTAATGAAGACTATATCCGTACGGCCAGGGCCAAGGGGCTGGGAACCATGCGGGTTATTGGTCTGCATGCCCTGAAAAATGCCATGCTGCCGGTGATTACTCTGATTGGCCTGCAAATTGGTGCGCTGCTGGCCGGTGCCGTGATCACTGAAATGGTGTTTTCCTGGCCGGGGCTGGGGCAGTTAACCATTGAGTCCATTCAAAAACGTGACTATCCTGTGGTACAGGCCTGTATTTTATTAATCAGTACGACTTATGTCGTTATCAATACTCTGACGGATATTGTTTACGGTATGCTTGACCCAAGGATACGTATCAGCCAATGAATAGGGTGCGTTCCTTCAATGCGGGTTTTTATGTATCTTCAGCCGTATTATTCGTCTGGCTGTTGATGGTCTTATCTGTACCGTTTCTTGATCTGCATCCCAATACGGTCAGTCTGGAAAAGATTCTGAACTTACCGGATGCGGATAGTTTTCTGGGCTATGATGATCTGGGACGACCATTGTTTGATCGTCTGCTCGCCGGTGCTTACACTTCGTTTTCAGTGGCTTTCGGGGTGGTACTGGTATCGCTGTTTGTTGGTACGACCATTGGTGTTTTAAGCGGTTATGCCGGTGGTCAATGGGATCATCTGACTGTGCGCATTATTGATATTTTTATGGCTTTTCCCGGTATCCTGCTGGCCATTGCCCTGTCGGGGCTGATGGGGCCGGGGATTGGTAATGTTATTATTGCTTTGAGTGTTGTGGGCTGGGTGGGATTTGCCCGGTTATCCAGAGCTCAGGTGATGTCCATTAAGCAAAGTGAGCATGTGCTGGCTGCCCGGGCACTGGGTGCTTCTCATGGGCGGATTATCGGCTATCATATCTTACCTCTGATTGTAGCTCCGTTGTTGATTGAGCTGACCTTTGGTATTGCCAGTATTGTGATTGCGGAGGCGGGGCTGTCTTTTCTGGGTCTGGGGATTCAGGCGCCGGAGGCTTCCTGGGGGAGTATGATTCGGGATGGGGCGCAGTATTTGTTGATGGCGCCGCATATGGTGCTGGTGCCGGGGGTGGCATTGATGCTGGTGGTTATGGCAGTGAATATGGTGGGGGATGGGGTGAGAGACTGGTTGGATATTAAGGGGAAAAAGTGAAGGTTGTGTTTGTGATTTGGGTGTTTTTTTAGGGGAAATAAATGTGATCCGTATCAGAGTCCAGGTAGCTCTTGCTGAAGACGCCGTGAACCCATCCATGGGGGCTTTTCGGAAACATCCCTGTTTCCGAATCTTCAGCAAGAGCCACCTGAACTCTGATACTCCGAGGATTGGTTTTAAGTTGGGTCATTCACTTTTTTGGGGAGTGGGGGAGGGGTGAAATAATAATGAAAAGTAAAAAGGAAAAAATATGACACTGGGTCCTGTAATGGTGGATATTGAGGGGTATGAGCTGACGGCGGATGATCGGGAGTTGCTGTCAGATCCGGCTGTGGGTGGGGTTATTTTATTTAGCCGGAATTTTCATTCTCTGGAACAGGTGGAGAAGCTGGTTAAGGATATTCATTCCATCAGGACGCCGCGGTTGCTGACAGCGGTGGATCAGGAAGGCGGGCGGGTGCAGCGGTTTCGGGACGGGTTTACTATTCTGCCGGCTATGCGCCGTTTTGGGGAAATTTATGATACGGATCAGTCTCTGGCATTGGAGCTATCCCGTAAATGTGGCTGGTTGATGGCCAGTGAGATCCGTTCTACCGGGATTGATATCAGTTTTGCGCCGGTGCTGGATCTGGATAAGGGGATCAGTACGGTGATTGGGGATCGGGCGTTTCATAGTGATCCTTTTGTGGTGGGCAGGCTGGCGCAGGTATTTACCCTGGGGATGAAAGAAGCGGGGATGCAGGCTACCGGTAAGCATTTTCCGGGACATGGTTCTATTGCGGCAGATTCGCATGTGGCTATGCCCGTAGATGAACGGCCGTTTGTTGACATTGAGCTGGAGGATTTAAGGCCGTTTAAGTTTATGATTGATGATGGTATTAATGCTCTGATGATGGCTCATGTGATTTATTCCAGGGTGGATCCGCAGCCGGCGGGTTTTTCCGGTTTCTGGATGAAAACGCTGTTAAGAGACAGGCTGCATTTCCAGGGGGCGGTATTCAGTGATGATTTGAGTATGGAAGGGGCGGTAATTGCCGGGGATTATATTCAGCGGGCGCAACTGTCTCTGGAGGCCGGATGTGATATGATCCTGGTCTGTAATAACCGGGCGGCGGCCTGGGATGTGGTGCACAGCTTAAAAGACTATAGTGATCCGGCTTCCAGTTTGAGGTTATCACATATGCATGGTCAGCATTTTGTCAGTCGGGAGACCCTGGTTTCTGAACCTCGCTGGAAAGAAGCCCGTGCCATGCTGACAAAATATGTAGAAGAACCGTCACAGGATCTGCTGGATCCGACGGATTATTAGTAAATAATATTTTAACCTAAATAAATCAGTTGAACCTACTGCGAATGTCCATAGCACTGAATCTACAAGGCTTTCCAGAATATTTTGACTTCACCCGTAGGGTGGCTACGAATAAAGCCAAAATAACCTGTAAATCC
>JALUZF010000101.1 GCA_027012135.1 Gammaproteobacteria bacterium | reverse complement strand
AGCCAAAGCACTGCGGGTTCGGGTACTGGTGATGATGTACCTGGGCCAACACTAAAAAATGGCCCCGGAATACCACCAATGGGATCCCAGAATTGAGCATCAGCAAACGTTTCTCCACCTTGTGCAATTGCCTCAGTTGATGCTATCCATACAACAGTAAAGTCTTCCCCAACATTTATTTCATCCAGATCCATTTTAAATGAAACAGCATCCAGGTCATAGCTGGCGCCTAAAACCTGTGTTCCATAAGCATCAAACTCTTCTGCAAAGACTCCGGTAAAAAAATCATAGTCACCCGATAATTGAAAACCTTTATCTGCTCGACCCCATATCGAAACATGTTTATCAAGTTTTTCAACTCCACCATATACCGGGTAATCTAGTATATTAAAAATACCATTGTATAACCTTGCACGAAATCTAAATGTTGCATTCATATCACCAATTGACTGACTACCAAAGTCCCGTAAAGATAAAGAGGTATTACTGATTTTGGTCGTTACGACATCCTGATTATTCTCCTTGGTAAAAAAGGCACTATACAAAAGTAGCGAATAGACACCCGCATTTGTAAATCTGGCATGCGATGAGACCCCCCATTGCCCTTGTGCATCTGCATAGCTGGTGCCCACCAAGGAAGAATTATTTCTAAAATCATGATTAGTCACAAAAGGTGCAGGATTATTATTGAAATCCCATTCTTCATTGAGTTGATGAGTGTCTATTTGTGGTGTTGAAGAATCATCAATTGTCCAGTAATGAATTTTACTGACGATATTCTTAGGCAACACAACCGCCTGTGCAACCGGTGTGGAAATCAAACCTGAGAACGCAAGCACCGCCACGAAGAGGTTGCAGCACATTCGCCGGTAATAATACTGAATTTGAGTGATGACTGGTCGCCTGCTGTTCTGTCTGGCGAATATGTTAGTTGAGTTACAGTAGTTTTGTTGATATTCCATAATATTTGCCCCTAAAAGTGATCGTAAGGTACTTCCTCGACTGCAATAGTAACAAGGTGTCTGTGACAGATTAGGAACAGATGGGATTTTTTGTATTATTTTGTATAATAAAACCTGCTGAACAAGAACGCAGGCAGTCAAAGTCATCATAATGAAGCAAGGAAGTCATCATAATGAAGCAAGCACGATTATACGCTAAGCTAAGCGCTCCGCATTGCAGTCTGATTTTAGAAAGAAAAAGACTTTTTACACAAATGGATACGATGCTGGAACACCCTGTTACCTGGATATCGGGTTCAGCCGGATCGGGTAAAACCGCATTGGTGTTAAGTTATCTTCAATCCAAAGCCATAACGCCCCTGTGGTTTCGGGTTGATGCAGGTGATAGCGATTTGGCCTCTTTCTTTTATTATCTTGCGCTACTGGCCGAGCAAGACGTCACTGTAAAAGGCTTGCTGCCGCGGCTGTCACCGGAATATGAACACGGTATTACCGTATTCGCCCGGAATTTCATCCGTGATTTTTATTCGCGACTTCCGGAAAACAGCGTTCTGGTGTTTGACAACTTTCAGGATATCGGCAGCAACCATCCACTTGAGCCCTTGTTGCCGATTATCCTTGGGGAAATTCCATCGGCCATCCGTGTTCTGATAATAAGTCGATCCTTACCCCCGGAAAATCTGGCACGGATGTTGACAACAGGAGACGTGCAATGGCTTGACGGACAACTGCTGGAATTTACTGAAGACGAGATCGGCAGCTTGATTAAGTTGCGTAAGGTGGAACATTTTTTCGATCAGAACAAAATTGCAGCCCTGTATCACAATACCCGGGGTTGGGCCACCGGGCTTATTCTGATGTTGGAGCAGTCTGTGGACAAGGAGTGGCCTCTATCAGCCACAGAATATTCTAACCAGAGGATATTCCACTATTTTGCCAGTGAGATCTTTCAGCACACTAACGAAACGGTCAAGACGTTTCTATTAAAAACCGCTGTTTTGCAACAGATTGATATCCATATCGCTGAGCAGTTAACGGGTAATTCTCAAACCAAAGCCATTTTGCTGGACATGGCGCAGCGCAATTTTTTTACTTTTAACAGTTCTGGCGCCATTGACAGTTTTCACTATCATCCCCTGTTTCGGGAATTTTTGCTGGCGCAAGCTGAGCAGCTTATCGGGCGTGACAGATTGAATGAGAGCCGCGTACAGGCGGCTGAGATTTTATTGCGTGAAAATAATATTGAGCATGCCGCCGAGTTATTTCGCCAGGCTCAGCAATGGCAGCAATTATGTGCCGTAATTGTGAATAACGCCCAAACGATGATCGAGAAAGGCTTGCACAATACGCTTCGTCACTGGATTGTCTCGTTGCCTGAATCAATACAAACCCGGAATCACTGGCTTTGTTATTGGCGCGGAATGATAGAAATGCCTAAAACCCCTTCGGCAGCCATTCCTTATTTTCAAAAAGCCTACCAGTCAAGCAAGGATCAAGAAGATGTATTGGCGCAAATACTAAGTTGGTGCGCAGCTGTTAATGCCTATGCAAGCGCCTGGAGTGAAGTAAAAACACTGGATAACTGGATTGAAGATTTGGAGTCAATAGTTCTTTTGGCGCGAAAACAGAATGATCCGGTCATTCTGACGAAAGTTGATTATGCTGTTTTTCTGGCTTTGATGTGGCGTCAGCCCGGACATAAAAAAATGCCGGAGTATAAACAAAAAGTCTGGAACATTGTCATGCGCAGCAACAATGTTGAAACCAGGGTACAGGCGGCCGGCCAACTTTTATATTTTTTAACCTGGTGGTGCGGCGAGTTTGAAAAAGCAGAAATGCTGGTGCAGAGCGTACAACCCATTATGAATCAGCAACAGACCTCCCCTCTGGTAAAAATTACCTGGCACACAATGTTGGGTAATTATTACGCCACGGTTTTTAAACAGGAAGAATGTCTCGAAAATATCCGCATGGGTCTTGAACTTTCTGATAAAACAGGGATTTATCTGTGGAAGCCATGTCTTTATGATCAGATATGTTATTTAAATCTGCATCCCGGCAAAACCGAACAGTCCACGCACTATATTGAGCAATTGAATAAAACCAAAGCACAGGGT
>JALUZF010000100.1 GCA_027012135.1 Gammaproteobacteria bacterium | reverse complement strand
ATGGAGCCTATCCCATTCTTTATGATGGTGCTGTATGCCTTTAATATGGTGAACCAGCGTCGTCGTGAACACCCCAATAAGGCCGCGGTCTTATGGGCACAGGGCACTGCGGTTATGGCCTTCCTGGGCGCAGGTGTGTGGGGCTTTATCCATACCCTGGCACCGGTTAACTACTACACCCATGGTACCCAGGTCACTGCGGCTCATGGTCATATGGCCTTCTACGGAGCCTATGTGATGATTGTACTGACCATTATCTCCTACGCCATGCCTCTGCTGCGCGGTCGTGCGGCGGCCAACAGCAACCAGTCGCAGGTGGTTGAGATGTGGGCGTTCTGGTTAATGACGGTAGCGATGGTCTTTATTACCCTGTTCCTGACCGCTGCGGGCGTACTGCAGGTCTGGTTACAGCGTTACACTGAAAACCCCATGGGCTTTATGGAAGTACAGGACAAGCTGCAGGTATTCTATATGATGCGTGAAGTGGCTGGGATTGTGTTCCTGATTGGGCTGTTGATTTATATCTACAGCTTCTTTGTTAAGGGTGAGGAAGCGATGGCTTAAAAAGAGCAGCGCTGAGCGTTGAGCGCTGAGGAAGAACGGGACTGTTTTTAGCTCTTGCTCTTGCTCTTGCTCTTGCTCTTGCTCAACGCTCAGCGCTTCTTTATTTTTCCCCCCCACTCCATTATAATTTCTGTCACTTACAAATTGTGTCTTACTTATAATTAAAAACCAACCCCGACACACCGACAGGAACTTATACGCTTGAGTATCAGCAAACTATTTCAGCAGGAATTGCGTCAGCATTATCTGTTTCGTCGCCTTCCGGACGATGCCTTTAATAATATTTTAAGCCAGTCCAATCTTATGTCTTTGCGCAGGAATGAAATCCTGTTTGATCAGGGTGATCCAGCCTCGCGTTTTTTTCTGGTGCGTAATGGTCAGATCATGTTATTCCAGACCTCTCCTGAGGGCAATGAGAAAGTCGTGGATATTATCGGTCCGGGGCAAACATTTGCCGAGGCGGTCATGTTTATGGAAGGCAGTCGTTACCCGGTTAATGCCAGGGCAACCACAGATACTGAGTTATTTTATTTTGATAATGCGGCTTTCATTGAAGAGCTGCAGAATTCCAATACCCTTTGTTTCGCCATGATGGCTGACATGAGTACCCGCCTGAAAGGTCTGCTGACAGAAATCAGTGAACTGACCATATTTAATGCCAAGCATCGTTTAATCAGTTATTTATTAGGTCATATTAATGACTTACAGGAACAGCCTACGGTTAAACTAACAGCAACCAAATCCATGATTGCTTCCCGGCTGTCCATTACTCCGGAAACTTTTTCCCGCATATTGTCCAAACTCAGAAAGGAAGGCCTGATCAATATTGAAGATGAGACGATTACCCTGGTTCAGCCGGAAAAACTCAAAGAACTTATCGGTGAATCCTTTGAACATAATAAAAAGGGCTGTATGTCCTAAGCTCTTTTCCAGGTCGGCTTATACTGAAAATTTACTGACCAGGTTGTCCATTTCTTTAACCAGGCTGTCAACTTCATGCCTGGAACTTGTAACCACTTCAGAACCGGCCACAATGCCCTGGGCAACATCATTAATTACGGTAACATTACTTTTAATTTCTTCAGTTGAACGACTTTGTTCGGTTGCCAGATCAGCAATCCTGGTATTCATATCTGCAATCATGGCAACTGCGGATGAAATAGTAGACAGAGACTTTCCGGCAAGAGAGGCCTGGGATACACTGTGCTGAGCCTGTTCCTTACCTTCACTCATGACACTTACGGCCTGGTTTGAGGCCTGCTGCAGGCGCTCAATCATTTCTTCAATTTCCTTGGTAGATTCCTGGGTACGGCTGGCCAGAGTACGCACTTCATCAGCCACTACAGCAAAGCCCCTGCCCTGTTCACCGGCTCGTGCTGCTTCAATAGCTGCATTTAAAGCAAGCAGATTAGTCTGTTCCGCAATGCTTTTAATCACATCAATAACGGCACCGATATTTTCACTGTCTCTGGCCAGTTTTGCCAGAGCATCAGAAGTTGTATCTACATTACGGGCCAGGCTGGTTATTGAGTTGATGGTTGAATTAACTTCCTGCTGGCCTTTCCGGGTTTCATTACTGGCATTGGTCACCGCCCTGGAAGCTTCACTGGCATTTTTTGCCATCTCCTGAACCTTGAACGACATACTGCTGATAGCCTCAGCCACCCGCTCAGTCTGTTGTTTTTGCTGATCAATTTTATTTTGTGTCTGTTCAGATACCTCATTCATGGAACTGCAGGTACTTGACAGGCGCTGACTGACATCCATAATCTGGCGCACAATAGTACGAAGATTTTCAGTCATTTCATTAAAGCTATTAGCAATATCCCCCACCATATCATGGCTGTCCACATCAAGCTGGCGGGTCAGATCATTTTTACTGATGGTATTAGCTGTCGATGAGATGCATTGCAGGCGTTTAAGCAGGATTATTTTCATCAACAGGTAATTGGTTAAACCGATACTGATACCAGCCACAATACAGGAAACCGTAAACCAGAACAGCATGCCTTCCTTCCAGTTTACAAATAAATTGGCCCATACTGGAAAAATTGTACCTACAATTAAACCAAATGCAATAAATGCAATAAAGAGGTTTCTTAATATGCTTGGTTTACCTAAAGAAAATGACGCTGCCATTTTAGCCCCCTGTTATGAAAATCCTTAATGGTTTTTTACAATACCCTGTTTAACTTAACGGCATCTATTAAAAAAAGTTTAAGTTTTAGTTATTAATAGCTTAATAAAAAATATAGCCCATTTAAGTTTTTTTGCCATATTTACAGCTACCTTTCATCAATAGTTTCTGGCTTAATATTTGCATATCTTATTAAGAATACTTGTAAAAAAGCCCCTGTTTTCTATATAAAGACAATAAAATGACACTTACAAAACCTTGCAATACTTACTTTCATAGCTGTTTTATCGGCACTGGTTTTATGCACATATTTTGCAACGTTATTATACGAATGGCTCTTTCAATTTCGCTGATAGCTCTCTTAATAATGCCCGGCACTCCATTATTTGCGGCAACACAAGCCGCTATTAATAAGCCTTTACAGTCGCATGAATCCATCCGCTCTGCAGCGGTTGAGTATGTTCGCTCACAGATCCCCGAAGGGATAAAAATTCAGGAAATTAAAGCCGGTAAACTGGATTCCCGTATTCGTTTCAGAGAATGCTCTGAAGCATTACAGGTCCGTTCTTCCATGAACCGGAATATATCCAGCCACTGGACCATTAATGTTCGTTGTGATGCCCCGGTAGCCTGGAATATTTATATCCCGGTAAAAACCACCCTGTTACAGAAAATGCTGGTCAGCCGCACCACCATTACCCGGGGCGAAATCATAACCCGGGACAAATTAAAGCTGACAGAGCGGGTAATAACCAACCAGAATCAGAAATATTTCAGTAACTTAAAGGATGTGGTTGGCCGGCAGGCCAGAAGAAGCATTCGCCCGGACAGAGTTATAAACAGTTCTATGCTCCAGGAGGCTTATCTGGTACATAAAAAAGAACCGGTATTAATCTATGCCCAGAATCAGAAAATCCGTATCAGCGTTAAAGGGACTGCCCTGAAAAACGGCAAATACAACGATATTATACGGGTGAGAAATAACAGTTCGAAAAAAATAATTGATGCCGTTGTTGTTGACAGGGGGGTTGTGGCTATTAATTTCTAGGCATTTTTGAGGCTGAATGAGTTCAGCTGATGTGAACCAATCCACAAACGACTGATTGTTGGAAATTCAGGCCAGAAAATGCTAAAGTTTACCTGCTTTAAGCCGATAGTATAGCTAAACGGGAGAGCATTAAATTATGCCTATAGACATTAATAGTATAAACAACAATACCACTCAGACCAAAAAGCTTAATGACAGTTATGTTAAGCTGGTTGATTCTAAATCAGGCAGTGTTTCGGACAGCAGCAAAACCGCAAAGGATTCTGTCAGTCTGACAGATATGGCGCAGCGGATCAAAGCGATGGAAGAACAGGTTGCCCGTCTGCCCATTATCGACACACAGAAAGTTGAACAGGTTAGAACCGCCATAAACAATGGCACCTATGAGTTCAATTCTGAGCGTATTGCTGAAAAAATGATTAAATTTGAAAGGGAGCTGTTCTAGCAAGCGTTTTAAACACCGGCTTTTTAGCAGGCTGGTTCTTAAATACTATACAGTGTAGAACGGCAAACTTTCAGGTGTTTTTTAAAACTATTTTTAGTAAAGATAGTACAGGATAATGATAATGAACCCGTTACTACAGGATCAGACCGTCTCTGCCCCAACCCGCTCCAGCCAGGATGAACAGCTTCTCCTGGATATCCTCAATGAAGAACACCTGTGCCTGTTACAGGTCACCGAATTACTTAGCCGGGAACATGATGCCATTGTTCACCATGATACCGAACAAATGGGGCATTTACTGGATAAAAAACTGCCTTTATTAAGCCAGCTTGAACAGTGGGATCAACAGCGTCAGCAGTATTTTCATCAACTGACCGGCTTCCCTTATCATGATAGTGATTTTGCCCGTTATATCTCAGAACAGGCTTCAGAACCGGTACAAAGACTTTGGGAGCTTATCACTGCCCAATTGCCGGAATGTAAAACCCAGAACGAACTTAATGGGCGTATTATCAGCATGCAGAAAAAGAATACCGAACAGATCCTGCAGATCCTGACCGGACAATCAGCCAATATCACTCAAACCTATAGTCACCTGGGCCAGACCAGCCAGCAGAAAAAAGCAGCCCTGTATACCTCTGTTTAATTTTTTCAGGTATTATATTCCAGAAAGATAATAACTCAGTGTATTCACCGGGAGGAAAATCATCAGTGTTTAAGTTTAAACTCCCCTCTTTTTTGAGTCCCTGGAATAAATCAAAAAAAACACTGCAAAAAAGTGTTATTGACACACCTCAGGACATTGCCCGCATGCTGCAGAGGATGCAGGAACATATTGTCATTGTTACCGCCAGATTTGACTCTGATCCGGATACCTACAACACTTCTATTATTAAAGTGGATGCCGGCAAAGAACTGTTTCACCTGGATGAGTTCCTGCCGTCTGTCGGTAATGAGCAGCTCAGAAAACTGAAAAAAGTATCCTTAAGAAGCCGTCTGGACGGCGCCATTCTCACCATGAACGGCCTGTTAAAAAGTGCCGAACAGGAAAGCGGCATCCCTTATTTTATTATGCACTTTCCTGAGCAGATCCGTTCCATTCAACGTCGTGAAAGCTATCGTGTCAGCATTCCTGTCGGCAAACGCATTCAGGCCAGCATGCAGACCGATGCCGGACATTTTATTGCCGGTTTCCTGCATGATATCTCCTTCAGCGGTGTTTCCATTCGCCTTGAAGAAACACCGGATTTTGATTTAAAAGTGGGCATGAATATCCCCTTTTTAACCCTGCACCTGGATGAAGTGATTACCTGTTCCATGGAAATTAAACGCATTTCCTATGCCGTTGGCCATATTATCGTCTCCGGCCGTCTGGAAGATATATCCCCTGTACATCAACGTAATATACAACAGTTTATTCTTCGTCTGGATCGTGAAAAAAGGCAGCAGGAAAAAGAAATAGTTTAAACTAACCCCGTTTTTTAACAGAATTTATGGTAATATTACGCCCGTGCCCCCGTAGCTCAGCTGGATAGAGCAACCCCCTCCTAAGGGGTAGGTCGGACGTTCGAATCGTCTCGGGGGCGCCATTAATTTTATATGACAGTGCCTGATTTAACCCCCTAACCCCCACTTCTAATTAATAACCCTCACATATGGAAAGGTACCGGTAGGATACCACTGATACTCTTTTCTGATTTTATCGATATACTATAAGTATCATTGTTGTCAGGACTCACTTTATGCCGCATCAACTTACCTGGGAAAAGAAGGGGGTTTTATCTCAGTATTCCGGGCCGTTTACAGAGGCTCTTCATACTGAAGGTCTGCATAAACTTTTTGGTGACCCCAGAATTGACACCATTCAATATATTATCGGTGATTACTCAGGAGTTAACGGCAATCTTTTAACAGAAGAATATGTTGATTATCCTGTGGCCATAACAACCGGAGCCGCCAGGTATTTAAGAGAACTTAAAGTGGCCCTGGTGGCCAGAGATCCGGATATTATCAAGTTATGCCATCAGTTCAGGGAACTGGCACAAAGTATTAATGCCCACTGGGAATTTCAGATTTTTGAGAATATTGAAAGTGCCCGGAAATGGGTTAATAGTAAGCTTTAACCTATCCGTCGCTCATAACCCGGGTATTTTTAACCTCATCCATGCCGGCATGTGATCACTGATATCAAATTCAGATTTTTTATAAATCTCTTTTTTCTGTGCTGAAGTCACATCAGTAATATCTTTATCAAACAGTGCATTAGCAATCAGATTGGCCATATTAAACACACCATAATCATAACTGCCACTGGTCTGACCTGCGGTATCATTATCATCCGGATCCGGCAGACGTTTATCATGTGCAAACAGACCGATTTGATCATAGGTTTGTTTCTGCCTCAGGGCCGTCACCAGAAGCCCCTTTTCCGGATGAGGTGTCAGCAAAGGAAAATTAGCAGTAGCAGCTTTTCTGGATTTTAAAACGGTTTTATTCAGGCTTTTTAGAAAAGCATCCACTTCTTCGCGCATAATATTAATTTTATCAAAGTCCAGATTACAGTCACCCAGCAACAGCAGATTTGGGTGATATAACTTATCAATATACTTAGCCCTGATGGTCAGCCATTCCAGCAAGGCTAGAAATTCCCATTCCCGTTCAATTTTATTTTTTCCGTAAAGAAGATGAGCATTAATAACCAGAAATTCAAAAGGAACAGCATTATTTTTAGCTTTTATACGAAAAGAAACGCAATGAGGCTGCCTGATAAAACTAACAAAACGGGGCAACTCCAGGGCAGGTTTAACCGGAGCGCGCTTACCGGCGGCTTTATTTTCTATAACCTTCTGTTCCCATTTCTTTAGTTTCTGAGTGTGTTTCAGCCAGGCCTTATTAAAATCCGATTGATGTTCATAAAGATTCCTGGCAATTTCAGAGCGGTCATAGGTAATATCACTTGCCAGAGCCGTGCGTTCTATTCTTCGCCAGTTAAAGATAAAACCCAGCCGTTCAGTGTTACCGGATGAGCCCGGTTTGGCTCCGGTTACATCTGAAACCACCATACCGTAATCATCACCCAGGCTGCTTACGAGAAACTCAAAGCCGGATAGATCATCCATCACTTCCTGTACAGCAATCAGATCAAATTGTAAAAGCACTTTTTTAAGAAAAGCCCAGCTCTGGATACTCCGGTTTTCCTTCTTACCCAGTTTACGGATATTAAAGGTGGCTAATAATACCGAATCTTTCCTGCGTTCCGGAAAATCATAACGGGAGGCAAAATTCCTGAAATGTTTATTTATGGAAATCCATTGCTGGGTAGAAAACTGCCTGGCCATAATCACTCCTGTAAACGGCGGAACATCTTTTATCTGTCTTATCTAATCCAGCGCAGGAGCTTCAGTTGAATCCGGTGACAGCGGTTTTACATGAATAGCCCCGTAGGTATCCGTCTGAACAATTTCCAGCATACACTGCTTACTGAGTTCCAGTATAGCAAGAAAAGTCACTACCACACCACTGCGCCCTTCTTCATAGGTAAACAGGGAAGTAAAACGGGTAAAGCCGTTCTGATTGAGTTTTTCCAGTACAATGGTCATGCGTTCCCGAACTGACAGGGTTTCACGCTCAATATTATGATGGGTAAACATTTCGGCCCGCTTCATTACATCCTTCAGAGCCAGCATGAGTTCTGTCATACTGACATCAGGCTCTTTACTGGGCGAAGAATAATTAATATCAGAGGACACCGGAAAGACATCCCGCCCCATACGCGGTAATTCGTCAATATCCATGGCGGCTTTTTTAAAGCGTTCATATTCCTGCAGACGGCGGATCAGTTCAGCGCGGGGATCGGCTTCTTCTTCCTCTATATTTTCCGGTCTGGGCAACAGCATCCTGGATTTAATTTCAGCCAGCATGGCTGCCATAACCAGATATTCTGAAGCCAGTTCAAACTGAAAGTCGTGCATCATTTCCACATACTTGACGTATTGCTCAGTAATATCTGCAATGGGAATGTCCAGGATATCCAGATTCTGGCGTTTGATCAGATAAAGCAGCAGGTCCAGCGGGCCTTCAAAGGCCTCCAGAAACACTTCCAGAGCTTCAGGCGGGATATAGAGATCTTTAGGCAGTTCAGTAACAGGCGCCCCCTGCACATAAGCAAAAGGCATTTCTTCCTGCTGGGGATATCCGCCATCAGACATCTGAGCAGATTGCTCATCTGGAGGACTTACAGCTTCCACATCCGACTGTTCAGTACCCAATAGTTCAGCAGACTCTGAAACAGGTTCTGAAGTCTCTGTAATATCAGTCGAATGGTCTGAGGTCTGCTTCATATCCGTGATATAAAACTAACGGTACTGTATGCCAATGGCCTGGCGTACTTCATCCAGGGTAGCTTTAGCCAGATCCGAGGCAAACTCACGTCCTTCTGCCACAATATTTCTGACCAGCGCCCGGTTTTCACTGAACTCTTTAGCCCGCTCCTGAATGGGTTTTAATTCTTCCTGTATGGCTTCAATTAATGGGCGTTTACAGTCCAGACAGCCGATACCGGCACTGCGGCAGCCTTCCTGTACCCAGTTTTTCTGATCCTCATCAGAATACACTTCATGCAGCTGCCAGACCGGACATTTATCCGGATCACCGGGATCAGTCAGGCGCACCCGGTTAGTATCGGTCGGCATTTTTCGCAGCTTCTGGTCAATGGCGTCCATATCATCACGCAGGGAAATGGTATTGCCATAGGACTTGGACATTTTCTGACCATCCAGCCCCGGCATTTTAGAAGCCGGAGTTAATAAGGCCTGGGGTTCCGGCAGAATGATTTTTCCAGCACCTTCCAGATAACCAAACAGACGCTCCCGATCCCCCATAGTCAGGTTTTTCTGGCCTTCCAGTAATGCCTGAGCCGTCTGCAGGGCTTCATGATCACCCTGCTCCTGGAAACGATTACGCAGCTGGTTATAGAGTTTGGCCTGTTTTTTACCCATCTTTTTAACAGAAGCCTCTGCTTTTTCTTCAAAGCCCGGCTCCCGGCCGTAAATATGATTAAAACGCCGTGCCACTTCCCGGGTTAATTCCACATGAGCCACCTGATCTTCACCCACCGGCACCAGGCCGGCCCGGTAAATCAGAATATCGGCACTTTGCAGCAGCGGATAGCCCAGAAAGCCGTAAGTGGCCAGATCTTTTTCTTTTAGCTTAAGCTGCTGATCCTTAAAGGAAGGCACCCGTTCCAGCCAGCCCAGCGGTGTGATCATGGAGAGCAGCAGATGCAGTTCAGCATGCTCCGGCACCTGGGACTGAATAAAAATTTTAGCCGAACCGGGGTTCACCCCCGCCGCTAACCAGTCAATCACCATTTCCCAGGTATTTTCTTCTATATTTTCTGTTTCAGCATAATGAGTAGTCAGTGCATGCCAGTCGGCAGCAAAAAACAGACAATCGTATTCATGCTGTAACTTAATCCAGTTTTTCAATACCCCATGATAATGTCCCAGATGCAGCTGCCCTGTAGGCCTCATGCCGGACAAAACCCGTTGCTGGTGAATTGCGACCAAAATAAACTCCTGTTACTCTTTACGTTAACGAATAATAAAAAACTTAATAAAATTATTGAATGGCATTTAAAAGACGGTAGAAAACTTCTATATCCAGGCCGGAAATAGAAGATAAAACCTTTAAAAATACGGCAATTACCGGAAAAATAATATAAGACAGGATACCTGTCAGCATTAAAGCAATAATAATAAAGAAACCATAGGGCTCAATTTTGCTGAACTGCATGGCAGCACGGGGCGATAACAGCCCTGACATAATGCGTCCGCCATCCAGTGGCGGAATGGGCAATAAATTTAACACCCCCAGAATCACATTAATGGTAATTCCGGCAATCGGCATTAATAAAAAGAACAGGCTGATAGAAGAACGCCCGTCAAAAAACATTACCGATATATTTAAAAAGAGCGCCCAGAACAGCGCCTGCAGAAAATTACTGACCGGACCGGCAGCAGCCACCCACATCATATCTTTTTTAGGATTTCTCAGATTCCGGGCATCCACGGGTACCGGCTTGGCCCAGCCAAAGGCAAACCCCGTCAGTACAACCATCAGCACAGGTACTAAAATGGTACCAACCGGATCAATATGTTTAATAGGGTTAAAGGTTAACCGACCTAACATTCTGGCCGTAGAATCCCCTTTTTTATCTGCCATCCAGGCATGTGCTGCTTCATGCAGAGCCACGGCAAATAATACCGGCAGGATCCAGATTGTAATTTTTTGTATTGTAGTTGCGTCCATCTAATTAATTATATCATTTTTAAGTTAAAAGTTTTTGACTATTAAAATCACAATTTAAGTTACACTCTTAGTATCAGGGGCTGGATGGGTTTGATGAAGTTTCGGCAGCATGGACGCTGCCGAAAAGCCTACATGGACGTATTTACGGCGTCTTCAGCAAACCCATCCAGCCCCTGATACGGTCTTTGATTATTCAAACGGTTCAGGATCACCTAATCCCTTTCTGACCACATAAGGAACCTCTTCCTCAAAATCAACCACCGTCGTCGCCTCAAATCCACAGAACCCGCCGTCAATAATCAGATCCAGCTGGTGTTCCAGTACCTGGCGTATTTCATAGGGGTCGGTCATGGGCAGTTCTTCACCGGGCAGGATCAAGGTCGAACTCATTAAGGGTTCACCCAGATCTTCCAGTAATGCCTGGGTAATAATATTATCAGGAATACGGATACCAATGGTTTTACGCTTGGCATGCATCAGCCGCTTGGGTACTTCACGGGTGGCTTTTAAAATAAAGGTATAAGGGCCTGGAGTATGCGCTTTTAACAGACGGTACTGGGTATTATCAATCTGGGCATAAGTGCTGATTTCTGATAAATCCCTGCAGACCAGGGTAAAATTATGTCTTTTGTCCAGTTGCCGGATAGTCCGGATTTTATCCATGGCCTGTTTATCACCGATATGACAGCCAATAGCATAAGCTGAGTCGGTTGGATAAACCACCACCCCACCCTGCCGAATGATCTCCACCGCCTGATGGATTAGACGATGCTGGGGATTCTGCTCATGAATTTGAAAAAACTGGCTCATTTAACTGCTTCCATTTGGCTTTTATCTTTATAGCTTTTGCTAATATCTTATTTAAGGGCATCTTTCAGAGAAATAAGTCCCACACCGGTTTGCACTGTCGTGGTAAAGGGGGTAACTGCCCCAGTTTAATCCAGGGAAAATCCGGATCATGGAAATCCGATCCGGCTGATGCATATAGATCAAAATCACCGGCATGGGCCGCCATGGTTTTAACTTCGTTAACATCATGACTGCCGGAAACCACCTCTATGGCTTGCCCGCCGGCGGCCATAAAGTCCTTAATTAATTTGCGTAATTTGGTTCGGGTCAGCTTATAACGGGCTGGATGAGCAATAACAGCAATCCCACCGGCAGCGGTTATCCAGCCAACTGCCTCCTCCATACTGGCCCAGTCACCGCTGACATGACCCGGCTTGTTCGCTACCAGGTAATGCTTGAATACGTGACGGATATTTTTGGAATAACCGCGATCCACCAGAAAGTTGGCAAAATGCATACGCCCCAGCATCCGGCCTTCTGAAAAGGACTGGGCGCCTTCATAAGCGCCGGGAATGCCGGCCCTGTCCAGCTTATCCGCAATTTCCCGTGCCCGGCGTTCCCGAAAATCCTGCAGTGCAGCAATACCTTTTTGCAAAGGGCCGTAGTCCGGCTCAAAATTAAGCCCGACAATATGTATTGTACGCTTATTCCAGGTAACAGACAGTTCAATACCATTAATAAAACGGATACCTTCCGCCTGCGCTGTCTGACGTGCCGTCTGCAGACCATCCACGCCGTCATGATCAGTCAGTGCCAGCACTTCAACCCCGGCCTGTACAGCACGCCTGACTAATTCATCAGGCGGCAAGCGGCCATCAGATGCGGTGGAATGAGTATGAAGGTCTATCTGCATTTTGCGGGATATTGTTTAGGATTATTATAAAAAGAGGCTGATTTTACCTTATTTTGAGGCTAATTTTTATTCTTTATTGAATTTTGTTCTAATATTAGAGTCCAAAATATTCATTTTAAAAAGAAATGCTTAAAAAACGGTTACAAACCACCTGTTATTTAAAAGTTGTTCTGAGTTTGCATAGATGTCAAAATAGCCTTTTACAAAATTTATAACTTCCACTAAAAAAAGACCACCATAAAGAAAAAGCACACTTATGTTAAAATTTTTATACGATTTTTTACCGATTATTATCTTCTTTGCCACCTACAAGTTTACCGGTAATGACATTTATGCGGCCACCACAGCGGCCATTATCGCCACCGTTATTCATACAGCCATACAATGGTTCAGGCATAAAAAACTGGAAAATCAGCATATTATCAATCTGGTGGTTATCCTGCTTTTTGGCGGTATGACCCTGTTGTTTCATGATGATACCTTTATTAAATGGAAAGTCACGGTGATCAACTGGTTATTTGGCCTGGTATTACTGGGCAGTCAGTTTATTGGGGAAAAAAATATTATTCAGCGTCAACTGGATCATGCCATTAGCCTGCCCGATAACATCTGGGTGCGTTTAAATATGTTGTGGGTGGCCTTTTTCTTCTTTTCAGGCCTGATAAATATTTATGTGGCCTTTTTTTACGGCCTGGATTTACCTGCAGAAATCCGTCAGGAATTCTGGGTGGAATTTAAACTTTACGGCATGCTGGGGCTGACATTCGCCTTTATGATTTTTCAGATTTTTTACCTGCAGCGCCATATCATTCATGAACCCGCAGAAGATGAGGAAGTCTCTTAATGCTTTATGCCATTATTGCCAGTGATATTACTAACACGCTGGACAAACGTTTAGCTGCACGGCCCGATCATCTGCAGCGGCTGGAAGCCTTAAAAAACGAAGGACGTCTGGTATTAGCCGGGCCGCATCCGGCCATTGACAGCAATGATCCAGGCGAAGCCGGCTTTACCGGATCCCTGGTGGTTGCAGAGTTTGATAACCTGGAAGATGCCCGCAACTGGGCCGATGCCGACCCCTATATTAAAGCCGGGGTTTATGACCAGGTTATCGTAAAACCCTTTAAAAAAGTGCTACCCTGATACCCAAAACTAATTCTTAAAATCTTATCAAGGAATAAAATCGAATGATCTTTAGTTCTAACTCAACAATTATGAAAAGAAATATGCAAAAAAATACAGCAAAAAAATCAGTATTCAAAAAAACGGCTTTAGGCCTGGCCTTATCAGCCCTCCTAATCAGTTCCTCGGCTTTGCTGGCGGAAGATAAAGTCATAGCCAATGTTAATGGTGAGGATATTTCAGAAAGCCAGCTGGAAATAGCCGCTACCCAGAGCAAGGTGGATTATAAAAATATCACTCCGGAACAGAGAAAGCTGTTAACAGAGGCACTGGTTAACCGTCAGCTGGTGCTGCAGGAAGCCATTAAAGCCGGTTTTGATAAAAAGCCAGAGGTAGCTGCACGGGTTAAGGCTTTAATTGACAGTTATATTGCCGCCAATTACCTGGCAACAGTAGCTGAAAGTTTTAAGGTCAGCGATGCAGAAATTAAAGCATTCTACGACAAAAACGTCTTACAGAATACGAGCAAAGAATACAGGGCCCGCCATATTCTGGTTAAAACGGAAGCCGAAGCAGTAGCGCTTATCAGCCAGATTGAAAACGGTGCTGACTTCTCCAAACTGGCCAAAGAAAAATCAACCGATACCGGCTCCGGCAGTAAGGGTGGAGATTTAGGCTGGTTTGGTGAAAAAGATATGGTACAGCCTTTTGCTAAAGCCATAGCGGGTCTGAAAAAAGGTGAACTATCCAGAAAACCGGTTCAGTCTCAGTTTGGCTGGCATGTCATTATTCTTGATGATGAGCGTAAGACTACACCTCCACCACTGGAGAGTGTGAAAGCAGAGATTGAGAAAATTCTGATTAAGGAAAAGTTAAATCAGTATCTGGATGATTTAAATGCTAAGGCGAAGATTACCTTGAAGTAAGGTTTTATTTTAACTGTTTTTCCCTGACCCTCTCCCAGAGGGAGAGGGAATTATAAGGAGTACTATTTGGCTACTGCATTTAAATCCACATCGGGATTATCAAAGCCCAGCTTGTAGCCTAAAGAAACATGGTGAAAACGGCCCAGGCTGTAGTCATCGTGGATGGCGAAACCAAAGTTATACACCTTATCCAGTTCCAGACTTAAATCGGATTCTTTATCGGATTTAAGATCCCGCACCATTTCTACTGTCCACATACCGTTTTCCAGAGTGGCGTTAAAGTCGACTTCCTTACCACCTATCATTTCACGGTCTGCCAGGATAAAGCCGTTCTGAGAGATTTTTTCACCGGCTTTATAACGATGCAGATCCATAAAGTGACCGGCATCCAGTTCGGCCTGGATTTCATCGGGTGTTTTGAGTTTATTCCAGCCACCGAGCACCTTACCGCGACGGCCTTTGATTTCCACATGAGTACGACTTTCAGTAATATACTTGGTAATACCCCTGCTCATATCAATCTGCTGATCTTTAGCATACTCATCAATGGTAGCCTGATCCGGTGCATTAGGCATATTACGGTTGTCAATGTGACAGGTACCCCAGCAACCGGCACGGTCAGCATATTCCACATCATCCGTAGCAAACATGACCGCCAGCTTCACCTTATTAGCCGGATCCATTTTGCCGCCGTCAGCAAACGGTACGGGTGCATGCTCTGTATCCTGCCACTGAAAGCGCATATACAGCTTGTCATTATCATGCATGGTCTGCACAGTAACCGGAATGCTGCCGCGCTTACCGGGTATAGGTGTAGGCTCCAGTTTTTCTCCGGTAACAATTTTCTCGCCCATATCCGCAGTTTCCTTATCATGGCAGCTGGCACAGGTTTCACCACTCATAAAGGGACGTTTACCGCCATGCTCACTGCCTTTGAAAATCCACTCCATAGCCGCCTGTCCGGGATAGAAAATAGTAATATCACGCTCTGCAGCCTTACTCCAGTCAATACCGGAGCCGCCGCCAGCAGAAGCTGAACCGCCTCCCGCAGGGGCCGCTGCAGGCGCAACTGTACCGGCTTCTTTTTTAACAGCATTGATATCAGCTTCAGGGTTATCAAAGCCCAGTTTGTATCCCAGGGAAACATGATGGAAACGACCATTGGTGTAATCATCATGAATTGCAAAACCCAGGTTATAGACCTTATCCAGCTCTAATGGTATATCCGTTTCAGCGCCGCTGTTAAGCTTGCGTTTTACCTCAACTACCCAGCTATTGCCCTGTTTGGAGGCTTTGAACTCAACTCCGCCTTCAGGCAGTTCACGGTCAGCCAGAATAAAGCCGTTTTCAGCTTTTTTGGTGCCTGTTTCATAACGATAAAGGTCCATAAAACGTCCGGCTTTCAGTTCCTCTTTGATTTCTTCCGGCGTTTTCAGCTTATTCCAGCCACCCAGAACCTTACCCCGACGACCTTTGATTTCAACATGGGTACGACTTTCAGTAATGTACTTGGTAATACCATTACTCATATCCACCTGATCTTTCTGAGGATAAGCATCGATGGTTGCCTGATCCGGTGCATTAGGCATATTGCGGTTGTCAATATGACAGGTGCCCCAGCAACCGGCACGATCAGCGTATTCAACATCATCAGTAGCAAACATCATGGCCAGCTTAACCTGATTATCCGGATCCAGCTTGCCGCCGTCTGCAAATGGAATAGGATGATGTTCTGAGTCTTCCCATTCATAACGCATATACAGGTAATCATTATCATGAGCCGCCTGAACTTTAACCGGAATACTGCCGCGCTTACCTGGAATAGGTGTAGGTTCCAGTTTTTCACCGGTGACAATTTTCTCTCCCATATCAGCGGTTTCCTTATCATGACAGCTGGCACAGGTTTCACCACTCATAAATGGGCGTTTACCGCCATGTTCACTGCCCTTGAAAATCCATTCCATGGACGCCTGTCCAGGGTAGAAAACAGTAACAGTACGCTCAGGGACGTCACTCCAGTCAATACCAAAACCTGCAGCTCCGGCAGAGGCCTGAGGCGCAGAAGCATCACCGACTTTACATCCAGCAGAAGGTACTTCCTTAATTACGGTTTTAGTGATAACTTTAGGTTTAGGTGGGTTATTGGACAGATCCAGTAATTTCTCCTGTTTGGCATTCACCGGTGCCCTCAGAGTAGCATCAGGTTTTGCAAGTGCCGGATCTGGCTGTGAAAACTCCTCCAGCCATTCTTCATCCAGTCCTTCCGGAAGATGATGAGCAATCCCTTTATGACAGTCAATACAGGTATTACCATTCTGTAAGGCAAACTGATGCTGTTTTCTGGCTCTGGGTCTTTGATAGGCAATACTCATGGATTCAAAATCATGACAGTTACGACACTCTCTGGAATCACTGGATTTCATGCGTTCCCATTCGTGTTTGGCCAGGTGAATACGTTCGTTAAGGAATTTTTCGCGGGTATTAATGGTACCCATAATTTTATGATAGATTTCATTGGAAGCCTGGATCTTACGCTTCATTTTGTAAATCCATTCCCGTGGCACGTGGCAGTCCGGGCATTTGGCACGAACACCGGAACGGTTGGCATAGTGAATAGTAGTCTTGTATTCCTGATAAACATTATCTTCCATCTCATGACAGGAGATACAGAATTTTTCAGTATTGGTCATTTCAAGAGCAGTATTAAAACCACCCCATAAAATAATACCCAGGACAATAAAAAAGATGGCTGCACCGACAGAAACTCCCATAAAAAGTTTACGTCGAAGAAAGCTTGGTGAACTCATAATCCCTACCCGTTTTTTTAATCAGAAATGTTTAAGAAAATCTTAACAGTATAATTACTTAAGGATCTCTCTTTAAAAAAGAAATATCCTTGATTTAAAACAATATTCATTGTTTTTTTAAGGTTTTTTCTGTATTTGTTTATAAACAATAAATGAATGTTTTTAAAGACAAAAAAAAGCGGGTATAGATTTCTCTATACCCGCTTTCTGGATTAAATGTTTATGAACATTTTAACCACCTAACGCTTAGGTTTTGTGGTTCATACGATTATAAACATTGAACTTACCAGTAGGAGTCGTCAGACCTTTAATGCGCGCTTTCTCTTTCAGAGTCAGTGCATCATAGACTACGATTTCACCGGTTGGGTTCTTGTTGTCAGAACGGTTCCAGACAGAAACCCAGACTTCAGAGCCGTCATCATTAAATTCCATGTGTAGAGCAACCTTGCCTTTCTCTTTGGTTACACGAATGGTTTTAACAATTTCACGAGTCTTCTTGTCAATAACCTGAACACTTTGCTGTACTTCTGGCTCAGGATGTTTCAACTGGTCAGCCCAGACATAAGGTGAATCTTCATGGGTACGGATAAAGGCACCGGCACCATCGGTTTCAACCTTGTAACAGACTTTCCAGGCATTATCAGGATGACCTTTTGGATCATTACCCCAGACAGTCACCATACCGACACCCAGGTGAGTAGTGCCGCCGACAGGTCCGCATTTTGGATCAATCCAGTTAGCACCAGGTCCGGGATGAGGCAGTTTATCCACATCAATTAATGCTTCCAGGCTACCGCCGTCTTTGGTGTCAATGACAACCATCTTGTTAGAAGCATTGGCTGCAATCTGGAAGTAACGGCCTGTTGGATCATAGAAACCATCATGCAGGAACTTGGCTGAATCTATCTGGGTGATTTTCAGAGCATCCAGATCAGTATAGTCTACTTCCCACATCTGACCTAACTCTTTGGCCGCAACCAGGAAGGAGCGCTCGTTTGGATTGGTGTAAACCGCAGCTACACGAGATTCTTCAACATAGTTACCGTCAATATTCATACCGCGGGTAGAAACCACTTTCAGAGGCTGCATAGTTTCAGCATCAACAATGACAAAATGTGGCGGCCAGTAACCACCGGCAATCACGTATTTACCATCACCGGAAACAGCAACGTCACGCGCATCATAAGCAATCTGGGTTTCAGCAACCAGCATCTTCTCAGGCTTCTGCCACAGGTCAATCTTGTTCAGTTTACCGTCACGACCGATGGTGTACCAGAAACGACCCACTTCATAGCTTGGATGATCCAGTTTATGATGCTCATTACCCTTAATTACGTGTACTGCGTAGCCACTGTCGATATGGGTAACAATTTTCTTGGTGTCACCATCAATAACCGCAACCTTACCGGCATCACGTTCAATGACAATAAAGAAGTTTTTCCAGTTCAGACCATGCAGAGGCTTGGTTGGGTAATCGGCAGGATCAACATAAACCTTGGTACGTTCTTTCATTAAGGAGATTGGCATTTCAGGTGGCACAGGTGGATCCATCTGAATATAGGTCGCCATTAATGAGATTTCATCCTTGGAGAAAATATCATTAAAGTTGTTCATACCACCTTCTGTACCATAAGTCAGAATCTTTTCTAAACGTTTCTGACCTTTTTTCAAGGTGTTTTTAGGTTCCAGGTTTTTACCTGTTGCACCTTTTCTTAAAACACCATGACAGCCAGCACAACGCTGGAAGTACATTGTTTTAGCTTTTTCAAAATCAGCTTCCGACAGTGTCGGTTGCTTTGCAGCAGCAGCCATAACTGACGGCGTGGCAATAACAGTTGCTAATGCAACAGCAGCAGTTAATTTACCCAGTTTAAAAATATTCATTGTTTTTCTGTCTCCCTGGAAGAAATTCTTGTTACTTATCAGTTTGTTACCAGTTTTTATCTATGGGTATAAAGGATACCGATAAATAACCCTCTGGCGCAAAAAAATAAGAATTCTGAAGAAAATTATTTTTGAGCACGGTGTAAAGATAACCCTGTCAAAAGCCAGGCCACCTTGATTTAGATCAACCTTAAATAGGGTTTTTGTCATGCTTTTCTGACAAATTCAATAACTTACAGCAAATTACGGCCGATATTTTCATTTAATTTTTATTAAGATCGGCCACTTTAATGATCTGGATCAATAAAAAAACATCAACAAAATTGAACTTTTTTTCAGGTACTTAAATTGGCTTTTGTTCATTTGATCTATATCAAAGCACATAAGCAGCATGTTAGATAATGTGGGTTTCAAATTAGCGGAAGATCACTGCCTGTGGAGCTTGTTACTCATAATGTCCAGGAATACAAACAACAGCCGGAACTACACTATAGCATCCGTTAAGTGGTTACTGCTGGCATTTACCGTGACCAGCGGCTTTCTGGCACCTCCTGCATTATCCAGTGCTGCCGATACGCTTTCCAGGGAACGGCAGCAGGAACTGAAATACATGGTGCAGCAGGATTGTGGTTCCTGTCATGGCATGACGCTTAAAGGCGGTCTGGGTCCTTCGCTGCTACCGGAACGGATTGCAGTATTACCGGAACAATATTTAATTGAAGCAGTGACTCATGGCAGGCCGGGAACACCAATGCCGCCCTGGGCACCCATTTTAACGACTGCAGAAATACGCTGGATTGTTGAACAGTTAAAATCCGGTCAACTGGCTCAGACCCGGTCAGATTAAGAGGCAATAATGAAGCAACACGGTTCCTTTTATACAAGTGTCAACAACCATACAAGAGTCAGCAACAGCCTGCTCTTTATACTGGTATTTCTGTGCAATGTCTTTTTCTATGCCAGTGCTTATGCAGACTGCACTATGCCTGATGATCTGCCTACCGGTGATCTGGGTATTATTATTGAGCGTATGGACGGTTCAGTCCTGATCATAAACACCACCTCTCAGTCCGTACTCTGTGAGGTTAGCGGTCTGGGTGATTTATCTCATGCTTCAGCCGTTTTCTCCCGCGATGAACGTTATGCCTATGTCTTTGGCCGCGATGGTGGTCTGACTAAAATTGATTTATTAAAAGGCCGGATCACCAAACGTATTTTGCAGTCCGGTAATTCCATTGGCGGAGCCATTTCTCAGGATGGTCAATATATCGCCGTATCCAATTACACCCCCGGCGGAGTGAATATCTTTTCAGCTCAGGATCTTTCCCTGGTGGCAAAAATTCCGGCCACTTATGGTGATGGCCATTTACAGTCCAAAACCGTGGGACTGGTGGATGCGCCCGGAAACCAGTTTATTTTCAGCCTCTATGATGGTAATGAAATCTGGCAGATACAGATGGAAAACACACCAAAACCTGCGGCCAGGGTTATCCACAAATATAAAAATGTCGGTAAAGCCCCTTATGACGGCCTGATCAGCTCCAATGGCCGTTTTTATATTGCCGGCCTGTTTGGTGAGGATGGCCTGGCTCTGCTGGATTTATGGCATCCTGAAAAAGGAGTTCAGAGAATCCTGGATCATTACGGCCGGGGTGAAAAGAAACTGCCGGTGTATAAAATGCCCCACCTGGAAGGCTGGGCCATTGCCGGCGACAAGGCATTTTTACCTGCCGTCGGCCACCATGAAGTACTGGTGGTTAACACCAAAAACTGGCAGGAAATCAGCCGGGTTAAAGTATACAGCCAGCCGGTTTTTGCCATGGCCAGTCCTGATGAAAGACAGATCTGGGTAAATTTTGCTTTTCCGGATAATAACACCCTGCAGGTTATTGATACCGAAACGTATAAAATTATCAAACAGTTTCAGCCCGGTAAAGGCATACTGCATATGGAATTTACCCCTCGCAGCGAGCATGTCTGGGTATCAGTAAGAGATATTGATACCGTGATCATTTATGACACCCAGACTATGCAGGAGATAAAACGTATTCCGGCTAAAAAGCCCAGTGGTATATTTTTTACTTCCCGGGCACATAAGATTGGTTTATAGGTTTTTGCAAATGTTATCAGCACTTGAGAAACAGTTATTGAATGATTACCAGCAGGGTATGCCGCTGGTGTCTGAACCGTTTGCTGAGATGGCCAGTGAGCTTAATCAAAAAGGTTTTTCTGTATCTGAACAGGACGTTATAGATTGCCTTGGGCAGCTGCAGGATAAAGGTTTAATTACCCGTATCGGTCCGGTTTTCAAGCCTAAGAGTGTGGGCGGCAGTACTCTGGCTGCACTGTCGGTACCTGCTGAACGAATGGACGAAGTGGCCGGTATTGTCAGTGCTTTTGAACAGGTTAATCATAATTATGAGCGGGAACATGAGTATAATCTGTGGTTTGTTGTTACCGCCGGAACCCAGGAAGAAGTACTGCAGGTATTGGCAGAGATAGAATGTTTAACGGGTTTAACTATACTAAATCTGCCGATGGAGCAGGATTATCATATTGATCTGGGGTTTCCGCTTTGGTGTTGAAAAGCGTTGAGCGTTGAGCGTTGAGCGTTGAGCGTTGAGAAAGAGCTTAGAGAGTATTTGGTTTGAATTCAATTTTGTGCGTTTTTTTATAAGGCAGTTATTATGACACTGGATCTTTTGGATCAGAAGCTTATTGCGCTTATTCAGGATGGGCTGGAACTGACCCGGAAACCGTTTGCACGGGTTGCGCGGCAGATGGGGGTTTCTGAGCAGCGGGTTATTGAGCGGCTGCAGCAGTTAAAGGATGAGGGTATCATTAAGCGGCTTGGTGTTGTGGTGCGTCATAAGGAACTGGGTTTTAAGGCCAATGCCATGGTGGTCTGGGATATTCCTGATGATCAGGTTGAGGAAGTGGCCCGCAAGATTGCCTCGTTTAATTGTGTCACTCTGTGTTATCAGCGTCCCCGTCGTCCCGAACAGCAATGGAACTATAACCTGTTTTCCATGATCCACGGCAAGGACCGGGAATCAGTTCTGCAGCGTCTCCATGATATTGTGGATATGCTGGAACTGGATAATATTCATTACCAGCCGTTATTCAGCACCCGTCGTTTTAAACAGCGCGGTGCCCGTTATATTGATCCGCAGCAGTTCAGCCAGACTGGGCCTGCTGCCCGCCAGTCGGCTGGTTGTTCAGCAGATAATGATTTTGGCCTGCCCCGGGTTGCCCAGCACGTCTATGGATGAAACTGACCGTCTGCTCATTAACTCCCTGCAGGGCAATTTTCCCATCAGCGATCAACCCTATCTTGAAGTTGCTCAACAACTGGGTATTTCTGAGGACGATTTATTGTCGCGTCTGCAGACTATGCTGGATAACCATACCCTGACCCGTTTCGGCCCCATGTATGATATTCAGAAACTGGGCGGCAGTTTCAGCCTGTGCGCCATTCGGGTGCCTGTAGAACGCTTTGAGGAAGTCACTGAAATTGTCAATGCCTTCCCGGAAGTGGCCCATAATTATGAACGGGATCATGAATTTAATATGTGGTATGTTTTAGCCACCGAATCTCCTGAACAGATCATCCAGACCAACCAGGCCATAGCAGCCAGAACCGGTTTAAAAGTGTACAATATGCCCAAAATTCAGGAATTTTTTGTAGGCCTGCACTTTCAGGCATAAACCGGAGACACGGCTCTTACACGCCTTATGGATGAACTTGACAGAAAAATAATTACTGCTACCCAGGCTGGCCTGCCGCTGGTAAAAAAGCCTTATGCCGCCATTGCCGAACAACTGGGTATAGACTCCGAAACCGTTAAACTACGTCTACAGCAAATGCTGGATAAGGGACAGATCCGCCGTATAGGTGCAGTACCCAATCATTACAAACTGGGCTATAAGGCCAATGCCATGTCGGTGTGGAATGTACCGGATGACAAAATAAAGGAACTGGGAGACCAGCTCGGCGCCCTGCCCTTTGTCAGTCACTGTTATGAACGACCGCGTTTTTTACCCGAGTGGCCGTATAACCTGTTTGCCATGCTGCATGGCAAAAGTCGCGAAGAAGTGGCCGACAAGGTTCAGCAGGTGGTGGAATTACTGGGTGAATATTGTGCCGGCTATGAATTACTGTATAGTAAACAGATTCTAAAAAAGACCGGTTTACGCTTAAAAGCAAAAGACTAAAAAAGAAAGCTAACAGGGCAAGACTAAATACTTATGTTCAGAATCTCCCAATACCTCAAAGAAGTCCTTAATCCAACCCCCATAGGGCCTAAGCGTAATCCTCCCGGTCCGGTCGTGATCTGGAATTTAATCCGCCGCTGCAATCTGACCTGTAAGCATTGTTATTCTATTTCAGCCGATACCCATTTTAAGGGTGAATTATCCACCCAGGAAGTGTTTACTGTTATGGATGATTTAAAGGCGTTTGGCGTACCGGTACTCATACTTTCCGGCGGTGAACCCTTACTGCGGGATGATATCTTTGAAATATCCCATCGGGCCAAAGACATGGGCTTTTATGTCGGCCTCTCTACCAACGGCACATTGATCACCCAGGACAATATCCGGCAGATTGCCGATGTTAATTATAATTATGTCGGGATCAGTATTGACGGTGTAGAAGCCACCCATGATGTATTCCGACGCAAGGAAGGCGCCTACAAGGAATCCATGCTGGGTATTCGTCTGTGCAAGGAGCATGATATTAAAGTCGGGCTGCGTTTTACTCTGACCCAGGACAATGCCGAAGAACTGCCTGATTTACTGCAGTTAATGGAAGATGAAGGGGTGGACAAATTTTACCTGTCTCATCTCAATTATGCTGGTCGGGGAAATAAAAACCGCGAAGATGATGTCTATCATATTGCCACCCGAAAATCACTTGACACCCTGTTTGAACATTGTATTAATGAGCTGAAACAGGGGATCGAGCGTGAATATGTGACCGGCAATAATGATGCCGATGGCCTGTATCTGTATCACTGGGTCAAACAGCATTATCCGGAACAGGCAGAGCATATAAAAGCCCGGCTGGATCAATGGGGCGGCAATTCCTCCGGTGTTAATATTGCCAATATTGACAACCTGGGCAAGGTACATCCCGATACCATGTGGTGGAACTATGACCTGGGCAGTGTCCGTGAGCGACCGTTCTCTGAAATCTGGCAGGATACTTCCGACCCGTTGATGGCAGGTCTGAAACAACACCCCCGGCCTGTTGAGGGCCGCTGTGCCAGGTGCCGGTATCTGAATATCTGTAATGGCAATACCCGGGTAAGAGCCTGGCAGACCACAGGTAATTTCTGGGCTGAAGATCCGGCCTGTTATCTAAGCGATCAGGAAATTGGACTAAACCCTTAAGCCCATTTTTAAAATTGATATGAGTCAAGGGTATCAACAACTTAGCAAGCGTATAATGCAATTATCATTGACCGGCACAGCCTAAAAAAATGACCAGAACGCTCTTCTTATTACTTATAGCAGGTTTTATCCATGGTTCGTCTTATGCCGCTACAGCTGTAACCGGCCGTAATAGCGATACGACACCAGTATTAAGCCTGTTTAAAAAGCACTGTGCCTCCTGTCATGGTGAAAACCGGCTGGGTCTGGTGGGTCCTCCCTTAATTCCCCAAAGCTTTAAACGTCTGAAACCGGATGCGGCTGCCCTGGTAATTAAAAATGGCCGCACAGCCACCCAGATGCCCGCCTTTGGACAGACATTGTCCAAACAGCAGATCAGCCAGCTGGTTGACTATATCTACACCAAGCCCGAGCAGATGCCGGGATGGGATATGGCTGATATTAAAAAAAGTCATGTCATCAGTAATCCGCCGGGCAGCCTGGCCAACACACCAGTTTTTAAAGCTGATATGCAAAACCTTTTTATCGTTGTTGAAACAGGGGATCATCATGTAACGCTGCTTGACGGAGACAAATTTGAGCCCATTTTTCGATTTAAAAGTCATAATGCCCTGCATGGCGGACCAAAGTATTCTAAAGACGGACGTTATGTTTATTTTGCTTCCCGTGACGGCTGGATCACTAAATTTGATATTTACAATTTAAAAGTCATTGCCGATATCCGGGTGGGTATTAATACCCGCAACCTGGCCGTCTCTGATGACGGTAAATACATTATTGCAGGCAACACCCTGCCTCATACGGCGGTTATCCTCAAAGCCGATGATCTATCCCCTGTTAAAGTGATTCCCGTGGTCAATGACGAAGGTAAAAGCTCCCGGGTCAGTGCCGTTTATACTGCAGCACCACGCAAAAGTTTCATCCTGGCTTTAAAGGATTTTCCTGAAGTCTGGGAAATACCTTATGTAGATAAAAATATTTTTGTCCATGATTATCGTTATGAAATGCCTGAATACAGCGGTAAACCCTTCAGCATTCGACGCATCAAATTAAAACATTATCTGGATGACTTCTTTTTTGATCAATCCTATGAATACATTATTGGTGCCGCCCGCCCGGAAGGTGAGCGTTTGCCTCAGGGCGTTCAGGTCATTAAACTGGCATCAGGCCGAAAAGTAGCTGATATTGATCTGCCCGGTATGCCTCATCTTAGCTCCGGCATCAGCTGGAAGTATGGGGATACCCGGGTTATTGCCACACCGAATATCAAAGAAGGCGTAGTTTCCATTATTGATACCCGTAACTGGAAGATTATCAAAAAAATAAAAACCAGAGGCCCCGGCTTTTTTATGCGCAGCCACGAAAAAAGTCCCTATGCCTGGGTCGATGTATTTTTTGGTCCAAATAAGGATCTGGTTCACATCATTGATAAAAAGACCCTGGAAATTGTTAAAACGCTCAAACCTGAACCGGGAAAAACTTCGGCACATGTTGAGTTTACCAAAGATGGGCGCTATGCTCTGTTAAGTATCTGGGAAAACGATGGGGCTGTTATTGTCTATGATGCTCAGACACTGGAAGAAGTAAAACGGCTGCCAATGAAAAAACCTTCCGGGAAATATAATGTCTATAATAAGACCCATCTGGAAGAAGGTACCAGTCACTGATTAGTGACAGCATAAGAAATAATTTATTTATAAAATCACACAACTTTTAAGTATTTTGTCTTTAGGAGAATAAAATGTTCAAGTCAATGGGAACGTTTGGTCTGGTTCTGTTAACTGTAACGGCAATTGTTATGGTCGGACTCGGCTTTTTAATGGGCCCCTCTCACCCACTGCCCTGGATTATGCTGGTTATTCTTATTGCCATTCCATTTATCCATAATAAGATGATTTCCAGTCAGTATATGGTCTGGAAAGATGAATACAGCGTCGGCATTGAAGCCATGGATAATGACCATAAAAAATTACTGAACCTGATTAATCAATTACAGACAGCCGTGAACTATTACACGGGCAAGGAGTTTGAACAAAAAGCGCTGGATGAGTTAATTGACTACACCAAAACCCATTTTGCCAGGGAAGAAAAGTTAATGGAAGAAAATGGCTACCCTGAGCTGGAAGCCCATAAAAAACAGCATCAGCAATTTATTGAAAAGGTCAATCACCTGGTTGATGAATACCAGAAAGATTCTGATGTAACCATGATGGATGCTCTTAACTTTCTGAAAAACTGGCTGGTCAAACATATTAATGGTACTGACAAGGAATACGGCAAGGTTCTCAATGAAAAAGGAATCCACTAAATATGAGTAAGGGTCTTGCAAGATTAGGCTGGATTTTGTTTTTTATAATGGCGATTATCACTGCGGTAATGGCCTGGCAGTTTATCTACGCCGGTAAAACCGAGCTTGCTGCAGACAACCGCAAGGCTCTGATTCTGGAAGATTTTGAAAAGGATTTTCTATTAGCAGAAATGCGCGGCTTCCTGAACTCTGTCCATCAGATTGTCGATGGCATAGAAAAAGATAATATGGAACAGATTACTAAAGCCGCCAAAGATTCCGGTTTCTCCGATGTAGCCAATGTACCGGCCAGTTTACGGGGTAAATTACCCCTGGAAATGAAAAAAATGGGCTTTTCTGTACACCGGGCATTTGATCAAATGGCACTGGATGCAGAGCAGTTAGGGGATAAGGAGCAGACACTGTCCCAGCTTAATGAAATACTGGCAACCTGTACAGCCTGTCATGCTTTGTATCGGGTTAGGTAAAAAGAAAGTGTTAAGTGTTAAGTGTTAAGAAAATTTTTGTGGTTTTTTTTGGGTTTAGTAAACTTTATTACACTGGGTTAGTGGTCAGGTTGGCATACAGGATTGGGAGTTTCTGGGGGAGCTGTTCCGGTTTGCGGATAATGGTGTAGCCGTTATTGCCGAAAATATGGGGCAGGTATTCTCCGCCCTGATCATCAATTGTAATACAGAAGGTCTGCAGACCCTGTGCTTTGGCTTCATGGATAGCCCGGCGGGTATCTTCAATGCCGTAACGGCCTTCATAACGATCCAGATCATTGGGCTTACCGTCCGTTAGAATCAATAGTAAACGCTGCTGGGAATCCTGCTGTTCCAGTTTGGAGGCCGCATAACGAATGGCGGCACCCATACGGGTATAAAACCCCGGTTTAATGGCCTGAATTCTGGAACGCACCTGGCCATTATAAGATTCTGAAAAGGTTTTTAAGGTATTAAAACGGATATGTCCCCTATTACGGGAAGAAAAGCCGTAAATGGCAAATTGATCCCCGGTATTTCTTAAGCTTTCACTAAACAGGAACAGGGAATCCCGGATTACATCAATAATACGGGCATCATTAGACAGCCAGGTATCAGTAGAGAGGGAAAAGTCTGCCAGCAGCAGGGTTGATAAATCCCGTTCACTGGAGCGCAGCTGCTGATACAGATCAGGCTGTTCCACTTTATGACCGCTGCAACGCTCACCGATATAATTAATATAGGCATCCAGATCCAGTTCGCTACCCTCACTCTGATGCCGGTGCCAGACACGTTTAGTGGTGAGGGCTTCAAGCTGCTGACGCAGTTTTCTGGCGGTACGGCGCAGGTTCTCCGGCAGGACACCATCTTCCCCTGCATGGTGGACAAAATTAATAACTGAACAATAATCCGGCTGCAGCAACTGTTTTTTATAATCCCATTCCGGTAGCTTAACATCACTTTCCAGCACCACTTCATCCACAGAATCCGCCGGCAGATCCAGATCAAACTTGACTTTGCCGCCCTTGCTTTTGCTGTCCCTGGCCACGGACAGAAAATCCATATCATCGGCATTTTTATCTGCTGAATCCTGGTCGGCTTCTTCATCATCATCAGTGCTGCGATTGATATTCAGAAATTCTCCATAACCAAAAATACTTTCAAAACGATGCAGGATCAGGCCGTCTTTACCATCGGGCATATCCACCCGCTCGGCATTTCGGCGCCTGTTTTCCTTCTCATTCTTTTCTGGTTTTGAAGATTCCGAGGATTGCTCTTCATCCTCATCCTCATCTTCATCGTTTTCCTGGGCGTTTTTGCGGCTGAAATTAGCCACTTCTGGCGGATTGGGATGGGGCCAGAGCATAACCGGTTTAGGTGCAAAACCGGTTACAGGTATGGAATCAATACTGCCCGGCTGTTTTAATGCCTGGGCAATAGCATCTTCCTGTGCCTGTTCCTGGTCAGTAAATTTGTCGTCAATATTGCGAATGGCCAGATAAGCATCTACCAGACGCTGATAACGGGGTGCCAGACCCGGAAAACGTTTAATAACATCCAGAGTCAGTGTCTGACAATAGCCAAACCAGCCCTGCAGACCACGGCTGCGTGCCGATGGGTTTTCCAGTACCTGGGCACTGATGGCGGCCAGCCAGTAGTACAGATCTTTATTTAATTCTATGCTAGGAAAAACATCAATCTGTTTGGGCAGGTGCAGAGTTTCTTCATCCTGCCAGCTTAATTCCACATATTTGCCGGTACCGGCCAGTTTCTGTTTCCAGTTGCGCTTGGCATAATGCTGAGTAGCTGTTGATTCCACAATTCTTAGACCATTATCACCACCTAAAGCACGAAAAAATATGCCCAGCGGTTTGTTGATCTGCGATAACTGCACCGCTGATTCTTTAAAGCTTCTGTCTGAAATACGGGTAACCAGTTTATCCCATATCTGCCCTACCTGTTCTTCCATTAGCGATAATTATCCTGTTTGTCCGCTCTTATTTACCATAGCTATTTACCACAGTTATTTGCCAAAAGAAGCATAGACCACCTCCATCAGAGCACTGATGACTTCTTCTTCATCACTTAAGGGTTCCACCAGACCGGCAAGACAGGCTTCCACGGGATCAAAACCGGACTGAATCAAACGGGCGGTATAAACCAGCAGACGGGTACTGGCACCTTCTTCAAGATCATGATCTTTTAACTGACGCAGAGCATTGGCCATAGCCACCAGACGCTGAGCCATGTGGCTGTCAATACCGGTTTCCTTTTCAATCACCGTCTGTTCCTGCTCCGGCTTGAGATAGTTAAAGCTCATGGAAATAAAACGCTGACGGGTACTGGGCTTAAGCCCTTTCATCATACTCTGATAACCCGGGTTATAGGAAACCACCAGCATAAAGTTATCCGGTGCATGCAAGGTCTCTCCGGTTCGATCAATGGGCAGAATACGTCGGTCATCGGTTAAGGGATGGATAACTACCGTGGTATCTTTACGGGCTTCAACCACTTCATCAAGATAACAGATACCACCTCCCCGTACAGCCCGGGTCAGGGGACCGTCATTCCATATTGTCTCACCATCACCAATAAGGTAACGCCCGACCAGATCAGAAGCGGTTAAATCATCATGGCAGGAAACGGTGTACAGAGGCACACCCAGTCTGGCGGCCATATGGGCAATAAAACGGGTTTTACCGCTGCCGGTAGGCCCTTTTAACAGGACTGGCAACTGGTTTTTAAAAGAATGTTCAAACAGAGATTCTTCATTGCCCTGGGGAAAATAAAAAGGCAGATTGGATTGTGTGTCGCTGGTCATTGATTATCCATATGATTAAAACGAATTTTTTTAAAACGTAAGTGATGAGCTTAAAACATAACCGGTATAAATAATAGCCGGTATAACAAAAATAAAACCAAGCATGGCAAGACGCCAGTACCCTCTGACATTTTTCAGTCCCATATAATAATCAATAATCATCTGGCCCTTAATAATTACAGTCAGCAGAACAAAGCCGACAATATATAAACCGGATAATTTAAAGTAGCCCACCAGGGCCGAACTTAACGTCAGAATTATGAGTATTATCCATATAATGGTCAGTTTTTTACTTGATGTAAATCTAGCTTCAGTCATTGTTTTTTTAACCTGTTCAGGAACTTGAGTAAAATGGGTAACAGTATTTAACGGATAATATAAACCAGCGGAAATAATACAATCCAGACCAGATCCACCATATGCCAGTACGAGGCACCGGTTTCTATACCCCGATGGTTCTCAGCACTATAGACGCCCTGCTTCAGGTAATAATACAGGGCACCCAGGATCACCATGCCCATCATGACATGCATAAAATGAAAAAAGGTCAGGGATATATAAAAGGTGTAAAAAGTATTGGTACTGAGATGAATACCGGCACCAAAAATATGCGAATATTCCCAGATTTTAACAAACAGAAACACAAACCCCATAGCCAGAGCCAGCAACAGCATCCTGCCCGTTTGTTTAATATTATTATTTTTAATGGCATGCACCCCCATAGCCACAAAATAACTACTGGTGATCAGAGCAAGAGTATTAATCACCCCGGCTTCCCGATGCAGTTTTAGCTGAAAGGTATTAAACAACTCAAGATTATTACTGCGCACAAAAACATAAACAATAAAGAACACCCCAAACACCAGCAATTCAGCCATAATAAAAAACCAGATAGCCAGATCCCCCGGCAAAGGTTCTTTTTCTTCTATAACATTATCAGCCACTTCACTAACCACTTCAGACATAACAACCCCTAAACCTAAAACCTAAAACCTAAAACCTAAAACCTAAAACCTAAAACCTAAAACCTAAAACCTAAAACCTAATGTACAATTCAGCTGCTATTTTATATGCAACCCACATCACATAAAAGCATTAATTTATTGATTCACAAATAAAAAAAGCGAAACCCCAAAAGAGATTTCGCTTTTTTTAATATTTACAGCTTTAAGCACTCAGAAGAACAAAAACCGTTCCTGGCTCTTGATCTTTCTGAACGCTCAGCGCTGAACGCTGCTCTTAAGCCGCTGCTTCCTCACCCTTAACAAAGAAGCTGTAGATATAAATCCCCAGACCAATCAGGAAAATAAGACCGGCCACTTCACGCATCATATAGAATACCTGCAGCTTGTCCTGTACTTCCATAAAGCCCATGGGGTTTTCAGTGTAACGCTGTAACCAGACCTGCAGTACGCCCGCAGCGGTCAGGAACAGGGTAATAAAGACCATCGCTACCGTCATTAACCAGAACGCCCACATCTCAACCACCTGCGACTGATTGCTGTTGGCCGCCGCACGACCGCGCAGCAGAGGCATGGCGTAGGAGATAATGGTCAGTACAATCATCACATAGGCTCCGTAGAAGGCCATATGACCATGAGCCGCAGTAACCTGGGTACCATGGGTGTAGTAG
>JALUZF010000099.1 GCA_027012135.1 Gammaproteobacteria bacterium | reverse complement strand
TGCCCGTTTTGGTCAGACCGGCCCAAAGGTCGGCAGTTTTGATGCCGGTCTGGGTGCCGGTATTATGGCCCGCACCATTGGCCTGAAAAAAGCCAAGGAGATCTGGTTCCTGTGTCGTCAATATGATGCTCAGCAAGCACTGGATATGGGACTGGTCAATACCGTAGTACCACTTAAAGAACTGGAACAGGAAACCATTAGCTGGTGCCGTGAAATGCTGCAGCATTCCCCTACCGCCCTGCGGGTACTTAAATCTGCATTTAATGCCGATACGGACGGTCTGGCCGGCATTCAGGAACTGGCAGGCAATACCACGGCGCTGTTTTATATGACTGAAGAAGGTCAGGAAGGACGTAATGCCTTTGTGGAAAAACGCCCGCCTGATTTCAGCCGTTTTAAACGCCGTCCCTGATCCATACCATGCCCGGTAAACTGACCATATGGTGGCTGGCCATACGCCCCAAAACCCTGTCCATTTCTGTAACACCGGTATTACTGGGTTCAGCGCTGGCCTGGCATGATCAACAACAGTTTTCCATAAGCATTTTTTTACTGACCTTACTGTCTGCTTTATGTATTCAGATTGGCACCAACCTTTATAATGATGCCGCCGATTTTGAAAAAGGCGCAGATACCCATCAGCGTCTTGGCCCCAGACGTGCTGCACAACAAGGCTGGCTAAGTGCCGGCCAGATTAAGTTCGGTGCACTGCTGAGTTTTATAATAGCCTTTACCAGCGGCATCTACCTTGCCTGGATTGGCGGCTGGCCGATTATTCTGCTGGGCTTAATTTCCATACTCTGCGGTTATGCCTATACGGCCGGTCCAAAGCCCATTGCCTATTCGCCTTTTGGCGAATTATTTGTACTGATTTTTTTTGGCCTGGCCGGAGTCGGCGGCAGCTACTATTTACAGACCCTTGATATTAACCTGCCTGGCATTTTAATGGGCAGTACCATTGGCAGTATGGCTGCGGCTATTTTACTGGTTAATAATTACCGTGATCTGGAAGGTGATGAACTGGTCAATAAACTGACCCTGGTACATTACATTGGCAGACCAGCCGCCAGAATAATTTATGCTTCCATGCTGATTTACCCTTATCTGTTACTGCTGGCTTTAATCAGCATTTATTCCTTCCTGATATTACTGCCGTTTTTAAGCCTGCCCCTGGTCTACAGGATTATTCGTCAGTTTTACAGTATGGATATTTCTCCACAATTAAACCGGATACTGGCACAGACAGCACAATTACAGCTTATCTATACCTTATTACTACTGCCTGCCTTCATCTTTAAATAACTAATGTTCAGTCAATCATTACAATCCTTACTGGACAGCTGCAAAACAGGCTTTGAACTGACTCACTATCAGTTAGAACCCTATAAAATAAAGCTAACGCAGCCATGGAAAACAGCCTCACACAGCATCCATTATCGTCAGGGTTTAATACTGAAGCTAAGTACAGCACAGGGACCTGTTGCCTATGGAGATTGCGCCCCTCTGGCTACTATGGGAACTGAAAGCATATCCGAAGCTCAGCTACAACTAACAAAAACGCTTGACACCCTTAAAGACATACCAATAGACAAAAGCTGGCTGGATAAACTGGCACACTACCCCGCCAGCCACTTTGCACTGGAAACAGCCATATTATCCCTGATCAGCCAACACAGAAAACAAAACCTGGCACAATTATTAAATTCTGATGCCAGTAGAAACATTCTGGTCAATGCCATGCTGGGTGATATAAACAAGCAGAACTCGAAAAATATAACTCATATTGAAAAACAGGGCTTTCAATGCCTTAAATTTAAACTAGGTATACAACCGCTTGAAAAGGAAGTTCTGCAATTAAAAATCTTATTAACCCGGCTTAAACCAGAGACCAGAATCCGGCTTGACTGCAATAAAAGCTGGACTCTTTCACAGAGCCAGTGGTTCCTGAATTTTATTAATAGTGAATTAAAACCTTATATACAACAAATTGATAGTATAGAAGAACCTCTAAGAGAATTTAACATCCTGAACTACCGTTTATTACAGGAACAGACATCAATAAGCCTGGCTCTGGATGAATCACTTAGCAAGTTTACTGATTTAAAACAATTACCAGTACGACGTATTGTCTTGAAGCCCACTATCAGGGGTGGCATTATAAAAAGCTGGCAGATTGCACAGATTGCACAGTCGCATGGAATAGAAGTGGTTATTACCTCTGCCATTGAAACGGCTTACGGACTCTGGCCGATCAGCTATTTAGCTGCTGCGCTTAATAATGGACAGCATCACGGACTGGCCACAGCACACTGGCTGGAAGATACTTTAATTAAAGCACCGGAAATAAAACATGGCCGCATTACTTTTTGAAACTAAACTATGTACCCGCATGCATGATATTGATGCTGCCGGCGTAGTATTTTATGCCCGTTACTTTTATTTTGCGCATAATGCATATGAAGACTGGCTGGACAGTCGACCGTATACTATTTCCAGAATACTGGATTCAGGCCGTATTCTGCCGATTGTTCATACTGAAGCGGATTTTAAAGCGCCCATTGCTTTAAATGAAAATATTGTTATTAAACTGTTCTTAACTGAAAAAAGAGAACACTCTTTTGCACTGGAATATCAATTTTATAATACTCAGGATGAATTAAAAGCAGTTATACAGACTGTACATGTTTGCCTGGATGCAAATAGCAGAAAAAAAATCTCTTTACCTTCTGAACTATTTACTTCGTACTAATGAGCTACTACTTATAGGGAGGAATATGAGATTACAGGCAGGAGGGACTGAGTTTTTCCTTACAGCGAAGAATGGCATTATTGTAATAACCGGCCAGTTTTTTTTCATAGGCACAGTCACCATTATAACCAATCTGGCGCAGCCGCATTTGCAGGTAGTGTAATTCTTCCTGCAGATTACGTCGATCTTGCTCACTTAAATGAGCCATACTTTTATGATAGGTTTTATGATATTGATACTTCATTGTCATGACTTATTGTTATTAATAGAAACAGTATTATAGTCAATGAATATGACAGAAAAATGACAACAGGATGGATTATAATAGCATTTTATAAGAGTTCCAATCTGGTAATCAGATGGCCCTGAACTACTGTATCTGAACATAATCAATACTGTTTTTTCTTACTATTTCAAATGACTCCTCAGTATCAAAAAGATAGGGAATGATTTGGATTGGAATCAATTATTGTCTGAACGCGCCGACGGTCAATTTTACCCAGTTCAGTTCTGGGAATACCAGATACTGGAATAAAAAAACGGGGGCGACAGGCTGAGCGGGTATGTTCTTTAAGCCATATTTTAAAGCTGACCAGTTGCTTCTCTGTCAGTGATTCTGCTACCAGTGCAACAATAGTCTGTCCCCAGATCTCATGATGCATACTGCCTACCGCAATATCACTGATCACCGGAGCCTGAAGGAGCATGGCTTCAATGGCCTCCGGCGCCAGATTTTCACCACCGGAAATAATCATATAATCATTGCGCCCGATAATAGTCAGTTGCCCCTGATCTATGATCACCTTATCTGAAGTTTTAAACCAGCCATTGTCAAAACAGGAAGAATCCTCATGAGGCTTTTTGTAAGCAGAAGAGTCTATATGGGCTGATGGCTCTTTATACAAATAATGACTGAACACCATATCACCTTTAATATAAAGGGTTTTGTCATCATCAGTGCACAATTTAAATCCCTTGAGCGGCAAAAGCTGATCCACCTTTTTACCCAGGGCAATAGTGGATGTGGCTTCGGTCATACCATAGCTGATAAGCAGCGGCCAGCCATGCGCCATAGCCCGCTGGTATAGAGAAGCGGAGAGCCGGTCACCACCCACTATAACATAGCCTAAAGATTCTGGCAGTTCGTGAATCTGCAAACGTTCCTGAATATCCAGTAACTGAGCCAGCATAGCCGGCACCAGGGAAATATGAGTCACAGGGTACTTAAACATATCCTGCCAGACCTGCTGAGCATTAAAGCCCTGATGCAGAAGCATAGCGGCCTGTCCCAGAGCACAACGATAAACAATCATTAAACCGGCAATATGGCTTAAAGGCAGGCAGTTTAACCAGAGAGAATCCGAACTTACGGGCACCCGGGCATAAAAGCTCCGGCAATGAGCCCGAATATTGTTGAATGATATTAAGGCTATTTTAGGTTCTGCCTGACTGCCGCTGGTCGCCACAGCTAATGCAGTGCCCTCAGGAATTAACGGGTGGTTGAAATTTTCGGACTGAGATAATAGGCCGGCTGTCCGTAACCGAGTAAGATGCTTTGAAACAGGAAAGACACATTGCTGCCTGGTATAGCCCTGCACCAGAGCCAGAAGCGTGGAAAAGACATTTTCTGATTCTACAGACAGTACAGAAACTTCCGCTGTAAATTGCTGAGCGGCCATGTGTAGCAGTTCTGAACAGTTATAAACCTTATCCTGATAATACAGCCTTAAATCAAACGGATCGGGACTGGTATTCATTGCAGTTTAAACATTCTGTTATTTACTGCCTGACTCATCTGGTTTGGTCGCCATATGAATACAGGCAATACCAAAAAACAGGTTTCGGTAATACACATGACTGAAACCTGTCTGTTCTATCAGCTGTTTCATTTCTTCCTGATCGGGAAAACGCTCAATGGATTCAATCAGATATTGATAAGCTTCCGGCTGCCGGGCCACCATTGCGCCGAGCCTGGGAATAATATAACGATTGTATAAATTATAAAGTGGCCGTAAGGGCATCATCACTTTGGAAAATTCCAGACAGTAAAACTGCCCGCCCGGTTTAAGCACCCGGAAAATCTCCGCCAGGGCATCACTGATACTGGTCATATTTCTTATACCAAAAGAGATGGTCAGCTTATCAATACCGGCACTGGCAAAAGGTAATTGTTCGCCAGTTGCGGCAACATTGAGCAGTTTTTCAGTATGAGATTTCTGCCCTTCTGTCATCATCTCCATACTGGGATCGGCAACAACAACATAGGCGCCTTTTTGTTTGAGTTGCCGGGCGATATCACCAGTACCGCCGGCCAGATCAATAATAATATCCGTTGATTTAGCATCTACATGCTGAACAAATACTCTTTTCCAGATCCGGTGAGTACCAAAACTCATAAAATCATTCATTAAGTCATAACGGGAAGCCACCAGTTTAAATACCCGGCGGATTTTCTGCTCACGCTGTTGGGGAGTGACCTTCTGCTGACCAAAAGTATTGTCTAACCGGCTCATCGAGTTTAACCTGAAAAAGCTTAATTATACCCGAGATGTCAGAATTTAAAAAATTAGAAGTGTTCTGAATGGCTAAATAAATCAAAAAAGGAATGCGGGCAGAATACCCGCAATTCCAGAGAGGTGTAGTTCTTAGTATTTTAAATAGGAAGGCATTTTAAGGGTTTGCTGGGACATGGCCTGCTCATAACCGTATTTACCCTGGCGCTCGGCTTTATTAGCCAGTTTTATCGCCTTGTCAAAATCGCCTTTTTTTCTGGTCTGTTCAGCCTGCTTGATAATTTTACCCGTATCACGCCATTCGCCTTTTACCGAAGCCGCTTTTTTACGTGCTTGATCCGCAGCAGCAATAGCATCCTGCGCGGCTTTATCACTGGCTGCCGCCAGGATCACAGTTGAGGTGAAGCCAAGTACTACAATTAATAGCAGTTTAATTGCTAATTTCATTATTATCTCCTGTTATCTTTATCAATATTATTTACGGGAACCGGGACCGTTCAGTTCCAGACCGTTACTAAGATAGGTCAGGAAATATTCCAGATTACGGTATTCTTCACCCTGCGCCTTAAAGGGTTTGGCTCTGACCTGTTTATTACAGCCGGTAAAACGGCGATGCAGAGTACCCACTGCACCCCATTTGGAACGGTACACAGGAAAATGAGTAGTATGACCCAGAGCAGGACTTAAATTGTCCGAACGAATGCGGTTGCCGGCATTTTGAATATGACAGGTCGCACAGGAGAAATTTAACTGGCCGCGGCGAGTAAAAAAGAATTTCTTCCCGTCTTCATATGCGGCCAGAGCACCCGGCTCACCTTCAGGGATAACAACATGGGTCTTTTTACCACGGGATTCATAGGCAATATAAGCCAGAATATCGTTAATACTGCCTTTTTTATATTTCAGAGGTTTTTCACCATTGGCTTCACGGCACTGATTAATAGCCAGTGGCAGAGTCACTACTTTAGCCTGTTTTTTGTCCCAGCGAGGATACTGGTCGGCAAAGGCTGGGCCGTCCGGGAAACAGTCCTTATAAGTTTTACCATTGGCAAAGGGGGTCTCCCACATGGTCTGGCCTTTTTCTATGGCAATTTCATAGGGAGGAAATTCTTCAATAGCTTCCCAGCTTTCCCGACCCACCGTATCATAAGCATAAACACCGTTCGCATATTCACTTAATGGAATACCCACAAAACGGGTTTCAAAATACTCTATAATGCTTTTGCGATCCTGCTCAGGACTGGCGAAAACAGAAGATACAGCCGTAAATGCCATACCAGCCAGTAATAAACAGGCCGTTAGTTTCTGTATTTTAGTTTTAACTAATATTTTTTTCATAATTGTTTCCCCGATGATTATAGTGAATAAATAAAGTCTGTGACCTTATCCAGTTCGCTTTCCGTTAATACCTCATACTTACCAAACAGAGGCATGGCTGTTTCAGGGTTACGTTTAGAAGCATCCCAGATTTGTGCTCTAAGTACATTTTTATCAGGAAAACGGCTTTTCATCATCACCAGAGGCGGTGCAATATTGCCGGGACTGACCCCGTCTTTAATCATATGACAGGCCAGACAATTGCCTTTTTTACGAGAAAAGGCCAGTTCTTTACCCTGCTCAATATTAGAACCTTTAACCGCATCGGCTGCATGGGTTTGAATTGCCGGTAGCATCAGGGCAGTAGTCAGTAGCATAGCGACGCCAGACAAAGTAAGCCCTCTTATTGTTTTAACCATTTTGGATCTCCAAAAAAATAATTTTGTTTGGTTCCCTTAAATCAGATACTTTACTTCAAACCTTCTATAGCAAGTACTACAGGGGATTCTAATAAAGGTATTTAGAGGAATGTATTATTTTTATTATTAAAAAAAGGCCTGTACAACATTTGAACGTTTATTTTTAGAAGACTAAATGTTAGACGGTCATATTCTCAAACGATGGTCTTTAACACCTGTAAGCAACATTAAGTGTTTATTCGACTAAGGAGCATCAATGATTATAGTTTTACAGGCCAACACCACAGGGACTCCTGTCCCTATTTCAGGCTGTTAATATTATGAACCGTACAGGGAAAAGAAAAATTAGAGAAAATAATAGCTTATATGGTGGTTTTCCACCATATGGATTTAAAAGTCACTTATCCAGTAAATGGATAAAGACTATTTGATAAGTTTCAGGGTTAATGCCATACGCATTAAATCCGACAGGGTTTCAGCAGCCATTTTTTCCATAACCCTGGAACGATGAGCTTCAACGGTTGACTGACTGATATTCATCTCGGCGGCAATATTTTTATTGCGCTTGCCTTCAATAACAAATTGCAGCACTTCCTTTTCCCGGGGAGTTAGATCGTTATAACGGGCTTCGATATCCTGTATCCGTGATGACTCACCTCTCTGTATGGCATCCCGTTCTATAGCCTTATGAACGGTATCGAGCATGGACTGATTATTAAAGGGTTTTTCAATAAAATCCACGGCACCGGCCGTAACAGCACGGACCGCCATAGGCACATCACCATGACCAGTAATAATAATAATGGCTGGATGAATCCGCTCGGCAGCCAGCCGGGCCTGCAGATCCAGGCCGCTGATACCGGGCATACGTACATCCAGGATCAGACAACCCGGCTTGTCCACATCAAACCGATCCAGATATTCCTGGGCGGATGCATAACTTTCTGTATTCAGACCTACCGACTCCATTAACAGGCTTAAGGCTTTGCGCACCTGTTCATCATCATCGACAATAAAAACCGTAGGCTTAGTCATTTATTTTTATACCCCTTCCTTTTTAATGGCATTCTTTTTACTGATATTGTTTCTATTATTATTCTGCTCCGCATCACTGATGACCGGTAAGGCAAAGCGGAATGCCGTACCTTCCGCACTGGCCGAATGCAGATACATCTGTCCCTGGTGTGATTCTATAATTCCCTGACTGATAGACAGCCCCAGTCCCAGGCCGTTATCCTTACTGGTAACAAAGGGATCAAACAGTCCCTGCTTAATTTTATCATCAATTCCCGGCCCTGTATCCTCAACTGTTACAATAACGGCATTATCCCCGGCCATCTCAGTGGTTATCGTTAAAAAGCGGTTATCTTCGGGACTGTGCAGCATGGCTTCAATGGAGTTTTTACATAAATTCAGCAGCACCTGTTCAATCTGTATCGGCTGTGCCAGTACCTCCTTAATATCGGGAGCCATCTTGCGGATCACTCTGACACCGGCTTTTCGGGCTTCCGGACGGATAAACAACAGCACTTCTTCAATCAGGGTATTAATATTAATTCTGGAGCGCTCCGGCTGTTCTTTACGCACAAACTGGCGCAGCTGCCGAATAATTTCCCCGGAATGTTCCGCCTGGATACCAATGGTTTCCAGCACATCAATTAATTTATCCGCATCCAGCTGACCATTTTCCAGCATCTGTATGCAGGCAAAAGAGTTAGTTGCAATAGCTGTTAAGGGCTGATTGAGTTCATGGGCAATACCCGATGCCATTTCACCCATAGTGTTTAAGCGTGCCATATGCGCCAGTTCTTTCTGATGACGACGGTTTTCTTCTTCCGCTTTTTTACGTTCACTGATATCCCTGAATACTACAACACTGCCGATGGTTTTTCCGGTATGGTCCTTCATGGGGGTACTGCTGTATTCTACAGGAAAAGAACTGCCGTCTTTTTTCCAGAACACATCATCAGCAATAAAACGCGGGGTTTCATCCCGAAACGTCAGATAGACGGGACAGTCTTCTGCTTTATGTAAAGTACCGTCTTCATGTGAATGATGCAGTAAATCATGCTGATTATCGTTCTGCATTTCCTGCAGTTGCCAGCCGGTCATTTTTCTCATGGAGCGGTTCATAAAGGTACAGTTACCATTAATATCCACCCCGTAAATACCATCACAGACAGAATTAAGCACCAGGTCATGCTGGTGTTCAAGAGAACGTTTGGATTTTTTTAACTGTGCATTCAGGCGGGCTACCCAGGTACTCATTATGGTTAGCATTAACAGGAACATACTGACTATAGCTATCCCCTTCCAGTAGCGTTTGATAGCGTCCTGCAGGGTAAACTTACCTTCATCTTCATAAGGTGGTAATTTTAACTGCTTAAACAGTTCATGAACCTGCTGATAGTCCAGAGGAATGGTCCAGCCAAAATAATGACTGTTTTTTCCGGTATGCTGCTTACTCATCTGAAACAGAGCTATGGCAACCTTCTGGGCCAGTTCATTAGGGGTACTCTGCAGCTTGCTAAAGGGCCATTCCGGGTATAGAGATGTACTGTGGATATAAGGAAAACCATCATAAATGACCGGATGAATGATTTTAAATTCATCCAGACGAATATCACCATTGGCTGCCATTTTTTCCAGTATACCACTGCGCACCATACCTACATCAACAAAATCATCCCTGACAGCCATGACTACTTTATCATGAGTCTCACCAAAGCTCAGACTGGCAAAATCACTAAAAGGATCAATTTTTGCCTCTTTTAAGACTCCCCATTCCATCTGAAAGCCGCCCAGGGAAGTTTTGTCCACGGCCATGACTTTTTTACCACGCAGATCCTCAAGAGTATTAATATCATTTCTAAGCTGACGGGCAAATATTACTCCACCAAATACATTCAGAGGGATATTACCCACACTATTATTTAAAGTGGCAATCCGTGAAACCCGGTAGCGCACTTCCATACTGACGTATATACCGGAATTAACCAGCAGAAAATCAATTTCAGAGTTCTTTACTGCAGGTTCTATTTCATCAAACTTTAAGGATACAATTTCAAACTGATAGTCCTTTAATGCCACATTCAGATAATTAGCCGTTGGTGACCATATCTGACGGGTAACATCATCGCCCCGGTGACTTAAAACCCCGATACGGATCACTTCATCAGCAGCCAGAACCGGCAGAGACATCAGCAGAATTAAAAGAATCAGAAAAGCCCTGGGTAAATTAAATAACAAAAGAGGTATCCATTATTAATTGGTTTTTTTAAAGTATAAGTTTCATCCTGCCATTCTACAACTGACAAAGCTAGCGTAACTACTCAGCGTATTTAGATTTTGTGCCAGTTCAAGGCATTTTCGCACGGAAAATGTGAACGTATATTAATACGTGACCATTTGAGTACGAAAATAACGCCGAAATGGTGCAAAAGATGAATACGCTGAGTAGTTACGATTTAGCTTCGGTTATTAATTACAGCTATTAAGGAAAACCACAATACCCTGTCCAGTTTTTATCCATATTAATCTGCCTGGTTATTTTTGATAATAAAGAAATAAAAGTTCTGAAAATTCATAAACTTAAATAAGCACAAGCTTATATAACAGCAACTT
>JALUZF010000098.1 GCA_027012135.1 Gammaproteobacteria bacterium | reverse complement strand
ATATTATCACTACCTACAAGCACGCAACACTCGATACGGGTGGTTGGTTAGACCTTGCCCGACAGGGACTTTCACCTTGCAAGAGATGCCAAGCTTCGCTTGGCGCACATCGAGGTAGAACAGCCAGTTACCCGAACTGTCCCCTCACAGATCCCGTCGTGCGGAACTACCGCAACGGGCTCCTCAAAGTTACTCACTTTCGCACACCACACAATCAAAATCCAAAACCAAACTGAGTTGGTCGCCTAATGATACGAGGTCTTAACAGATTAAAATGTTTGATTAAGTCATTAAAGGCTTGCCATGTATAACTTCTCCTTTGACTACGACGATTCAGCCACTTTAAAAGATTGACTTTCGCCCAATAGAAAAAGCTACCAAGAGCTTTGGAATTACCAGCTAAACCGTAGTAATTATAGTAACCCCTGAGTTTGCTGTTAATCTCTCTGAACAGAATTGACGCTCGTTTATGACAATTTTCTTTGCACCAACTTGTGAAATTAACTTTCGCCTTCCTTAACTTTTTCGGTGAAGTACGTCTTTTCAGAACTATTTTACCAAAGCGACTTTTTCCCCACCTAAACTCAAAACCTAAAAACTCGAACTGAGTCTTTTCCTTTTGAAATCTGCTAAACCGTATTATGTGAGTTTTATCTTGAGCTAATTCCAAATTGAACCGAGCTAAGCGTTTGCCTAACACTTTATAAAAACGCTTAGCATCATATTCATTTGCGAAGGCACAAATGAAGTCATCTGCATACCTACACAAATACGCTTTTCCCACACAATGAGATTTAACAACCTGTTCAAACCATATATCTAAGGCATAGTGTAAATAAATATTAGCCAACACTGGTGATACAATACCACCTTGCGGCGTACCAGTAGCAGGACAAATAACCTTGTCATCAGTATCCAATATCCCAGCTTTTAACCATTTTTGTATCAACCGAATGAATCTTTTATCATCAATCCTTTGATTTAGCATCTCAATTAAAGCATTATGGTCGATGTTATCAAAATATCCCTTAATATCGGCCTCAACTATATAATGGTATTGACCACTTCGGAGCTGTTTATATATATCCTCAACAGCATTAGTCGCCCCAGTTTTAGGACGATAACCATAGCTACAAGGCAGAAAATCCTGTTCATAAATGGATTCCAATATAGCTTTAACTCCTGTTTGTAGTATCTTATCAGAAATAGCTGGAATACCTAATGGACGTAATTTACCATTATCTTTGGGTATGTATTGCCTTCTTACCAGTTTGGCTTTGTACCGATTTCCCTTGAGTTGCTCGACTAAATCCTCTACGTTGGTCAGAAGTTCAACTTCAAATTCGTTGGCGGTTACCTTATCAACTCCCGCTGCTGCGCGTTTGTTGATCAATTTCCAACACCAAAGTAGAAAACTTACTGTTAGCAACCTTGCGAGGCTTCGGAAACGATAGGATTTATCTCGTGCGGCTTTAGCCGCTATTCCCTGTAATGACGTGTGTATCATGATTTCCAATTATTCCTATTGGTTGATATACCTTTACAGACTGCATAACTTTGCTCATCCCTTCCCCGTGTGATCGGCGCAACCGTCTCAGAGTACTATGAATGAGTCTGACTCCCTGCATGTCATCAGTTATCCTTCTATTGGTTGGGTAAACTTACCTTTTATCTGTTACTTAGGTTCTAGTCTATTTCCGTATCAGGGTTTCCCCTTTCGTGACTCAATATCTATATACCTTATAACAGGTAGAGGAACATACAGGGTCTCCCAAGTTCTTGACATCTCTTTACTAACATACCACGCTCTAAGGTGGACTCCGACAGACCCTTACCAGTCTTACCAAAACGATTGGTTTGTGTAGGCTTCCGCTGCTTTGAAAACGTCGCCATCTGCATTAAACTTTGTAACGGAGCTGTATCAAGCTTCGGGGATGTGCGATACTCCCTTATGGTCTATTAGTTTCTCTGTGTACGCTTCGTGCAATTCGTTCGGTGATATTATCACTACCTACAAGCACGCAACACTCGATACGGGTGGTTGGTTAGACCTTGCCCGACAGGGACTTTCACCTTGCAAGAGATGCCAAGCTTCGCTTGGCGCACCAAAGCTAAAGCTTCTTCGCTTCTCTTCGCTCCAACACGATTAAGATTACATTTAAATTTTATATGTAGGGGCAAATGCTTTATGGTTGCCCCGTAGAGACAAGGCAGGCCTTGTCTCTACATTTTTTTTATTACCCTGAAATTAAATAGACACACAACACACACACAATTGGCACTGAATTTGCTAAGCGTGTGCGTGTACGCGAAAAACTAAATTTTAAACAAGTAGTGGTATGTGTGTTTTTTTTTTAGTATTAGTAAATCAGTATTAGTAAGCGAACGGGTTTACCGACGCAGGCAAACCGCGTTGGGCAACCTGACACGGTTAATAAATAAAAAATATGGATGGAGTAGCAAGGTAACCTTGCTACTCCAAGTTTAGCTAGGAAATTAAGTAACATTAATCACAAACAATAATCCCCAATAACTTCATTCAAACGCTCTACTAAATACAATGGCAAAGAAATTAAAGGGTAGCTAATTTTTTGACGCTGTTTGCCAATATTAATAATTGTATTTATATCACTTATTGTTGGTAAGGAAGCATCAAATCTAATCGCTACGGGTGTTTTTTTAGTTCCCATAAACTGATGTAAAGATTTTAAGCTGCCCGTTGCTCCTGATTTAATTTCAATTGGAATAATATTCCCTTCCTGCGCAATAACATAATCCACTTCTGCATTCGATGAACGCCCTTCACGCAACCAGTAGGTTAATTCCCGATTTGGAGTTTCAGCAAGCGATGCCTGTAGGTGTTGCCCTATAAACTGTTCTGCTATTGTTCCCTCATTTATTAGTTTTATATCATCAAGTTGTGAAATATTTCGCCAATTTAAGCCACAAATAGCATTCATCAATCCCACATCCAGAAATAGCAATTTATAGACTTTTTCTTCAATGTCTGCCTGTAATGGTAAACCTGTGCAATGGCTATGAACTACTTTGCTGATAACTCGTGCCATGCTGAGTAGTTCTAGGTCTTTTTTTATGGTAATACTTTGATCTTGTTTTGAAA
>JALUZF010000097.1 GCA_027012135.1 Gammaproteobacteria bacterium | reverse complement strand
TCGGTCATTTAAACCTCGTTTACCAGTAACAGATGTTGCGGATCTGTAGTCTCATCAATTTCCCCCACTATGGTTTTAATTTGACGTTTTAGTTCATCATGTTCCAGATCAATTAGCTTAGGGTTAAGTAAAGGCCGACCGTTAGCATCATACATGATCCTGACTACCGGGATCAGCGGTTTGGCTCGGTTTACTTCAACCACTATACCCTTCTCACCCGTGGTTAATTCCACGGCTGAAGTCAGAGGATAAATTCCCAGGAGTTTAATCAGGGACTCGACCAGTAATTTATCCAGTTTATTCTGTACCGCTTCTTTATAAAAAACCCGCAAAGCTTCAGAAGGGATAAGACCCGGGCCATCCAGCAGACCATGGATGGTTTCATCATAATAGTCTGTCAGGATAAGTATCCTGTCCATAGCATCAAGCTGCTGCTCCAGCAGGCCATCCGGATATCCGGAACCATCCAGGCGTTCATGATGTTTCATCATCATACTACACACTTTATCCGGGATATTATGGCTTTTGGACATTAAAATATTGGCAATTTTCTGGTGCTGGTAAACGACTTTTTTCTCATTTTCAGAATATTTCTGAGGCTTGCCAAATAAATTAAGCGGCAATTGAGTCCAGCCCAGATCATGCAGTAAAGCAGCCATAGCCAGCTCTTTTAATTCATCTTCACTCAACTCCTGTTGAATCCCAAGAGTCAGTGCCAGGGTCATAACACTAAAGGAATGGGCAAATAACTTTTGCTCATAACGCTTAAGATGCATAAGTGTCAGCAAAGCCTGGCTGTTTCTCAGTAAACTGGAGATGGTATCATCAATAACCGGCTGTAGTTTGCGGACCGGAATGACTTTTTTCTGCTCGATACAGTCATTAATCTCATTAAAAGCCTGTTCAGCCTGTTTTTTAAGAATAGCAGCCCGCCCCATTTCTTCATCCAGCAATACCGTAGGATTGTTAAGGCTATTGGCACTTAATTCCGGGGTTGTAACTGTAGGACTTTCGGACAACTCACATTCTGCTTCAGCACTGCCATCCTCATGTTGCGCTTCATTATCCATAAGCTGCTCAGACTGTTCCGGTCTGAGCAGCTCAGCATCGGAGGCAGCCTGCTCGATTTCCATCTGGCTTTTATCCAGATCAATCGTAAGCTGTTTAACACCCGAACGCTTCAGCAGAGCAATATCCTTTTTTGTCTTAATGGCCCTGCGATGGAACAAAAAGGGAGATTTTATCCATGAGATATCCAGATCAACAACAAACATGCCAGTCTGCAACTCACCAATGGTTATTTTTTTGTGGCCCGCGCTCATAAAAAACCCTGAAAAATCCAAAATTAAAAATTTACTATAAACTGTCAGATTTCAGCTAAACCAGCCTGAAAATAAACAGCCTGAGAATCCCTGCAATCTATTAGAATAGTATAGAAGATAATCTGTAAAAGTAGAGTGAATAACTCAGATTTTGGAAAAAAAAGCAGATTATTTAATGCTGTGAATACACTATCAGTGTATTTAGCCTTAAGTGATTAGATTTAAGGCTAAATTCACTGATTTGTATGAAGCCATCAGATAGCAGTCAGGCTATAGACTGATAATAAATATTCTGTGGATGATTGCCCTCGGCAAAGAAATACCAGCGCTCTGCAATCAGCCCCAGGTACATAGAAACAATGGCTGGAAGCAGAACTGTTAAAGTGGGTTTAAACAGAGCCACAATCAGTAAGACCAGCGGTACAGCAAAGACCAGAACCAGAAAGATGGTTTTAATAGAGCGTAAGAAGAACAGGGTTTTACCATGGAAAAAATCCCGGGTATTCATGGAGCCACCCATAAAGCCCATGGATTTCTGCTTAATCTGGTTATGCCGCACCCCAATGGCCGTCTGTACCGTAGATTTTGGTCGTAAACGCTTATTGCGGATCAAGGAAGCCCCCCTGGATATAAAAGCAAATACCAGCATGACTATAGACCAGCCCACAAAGAAAGAGACCAGTTTCGGCTGCCAGTAAGCCGCAACCACACTGGCCATAGTGAAACCGGATACCGAACCCAGTAATAAATAATTAATGACCGTCAGAGGGCTGTGCCACTCCTGCAGAAACTTAAGACAGGCATAAATCATTCCAGTAGCAATATATAACGAGAAGGTGGCCAGAGTAGCAAAAGCCCCGATAATCAGACTTAAACGTACTTCTACCTGACCAAAAGTCATAATCACCGGATTCCAGGACATAAAATGCACAATACCGAATAAAAATACCAGCCCCATCACTATCGGCAGGATAATGACTTCACGGGATAACCAGGAGGTACGCCACATCGCCGCTGCCCGCCAGGCCCGCTCCGGTCTGCCCAGATGAAAGATTGAAGCTATCAGCCCCAGAATTAACAGAACTAAAGCCACACCGCTGGCAATACCGTAAAATCGGTCACTGCTGTTAGTCTGTACAACATTCAGTACGGAATACACCTGTTCTGTATAAATCGCAAGAAACAGGCCCTGCCCCATACCGATTAATGTAGTTAAAAAAATAACAGAAAATGCCGGTTGCATACCAGACTCCTAAAACTAATTTATTACTTAATTCAAAACCAGAAACTTACCAGCTGGTTACATCATCCAGTGAAGGTTCTGAAGCATCCACCTGGTAATCTTCTTTCTTCAATGGATTATCCGCACGTTCCAGCTCATCCTTATGATAAGACACATGGTTCTTATGTCTGGGCAGATAATGGTTCGACGGTTTAGTACCCCACTCGGGCATTAACTGATAACCACCCTGCTCCCGTATGGCTACGGATACTTCAGAATCCGGATCATGTACATCGCCAAATATCCGGGCACTGGTAGGACAGGCCAGGACACAGGCAGGTTTGCGCTCATCCTCCGGCAGACTCTCATCATAAATTCGATCCACACACAGGGTACATTTTTTCATCACCTTCTGATGCTCATCAATTTCACGGGCACCATATGGGCAGGCCCAGGAGCAATAACGACAGCCGATACATTTGTCATAATCCACCAGCACAATACCATCTTCCTCGCGCTTATAACTGGCTCCCGTTGGACAGACCGGTACGCATGGCGGATCTTCGCAATGCAGGCAGGACTTGGGAAAATGCAGGGTTTCGGTTTTTGGAAACTTGCCAATTTCATAAGTCTGCACACGGTTAAAAAAAGTACCGGTCGGATCCTTACCATAAGGATGATCATCACTTAAGGCACCGGCACTGCCGGAGGTGTTCCATTCTTTACAGTTCGTAACACAGGCATGGCAGCCAACGCAGACATTTAAATCAATCACCAGGGCTAGCTGACTCATTTGGCACCTCCTTTAAATTTTCCCAGACCGGCAAAAAAAGCCTGCCATTTCGGCTTACGTTTCGGCGTTCCCGGCGTATGCTTATGCGGTTTAAACTGCGGTGAGGTCTGAGCCGGCTCATGATCATCGGCTTTATAAATTCTGACCCGGACATCATACCAGGCCGCCTGACCAGTAACCGGATCGGAATTGGACAGATGATCACCATCGACATTTTCCGGCAATTCTTCACTGATCAGATGATTAAGTAAAAAACCACGCTGCGATTCATTGGCATGTTTATCCAGCCCCCAGGCACCAGATGCCTTGCCGATGGCATTCCAGGTCCAGACGGTACCCGGCTCGACCGCTTCACTAAGGCGGCACTGGCAGCGCACCTTACCGTGCATGGATTCCACCCAGATCCAGTCATCATCAGAAATGCCGTTGGCCTGAGCCGTCTGCGGATTAATATGCAGGTAATTATGAGCATGGATCTGACGCAGCCAGGCATTCTGTGAGTCCCAGGAATGGTACATGGCCATAGGCCGCTGGGTGACCGCATTAAGCGGATACTTCTGGGTATCTGTTAACTGGGATTCCAGCGGTACATAATACATGGGCAGCGGATCAAAATAGGTTTCTACCCGCTTACGCAGATGTTCCGGCGGCTGTTTACCGGGCAGTTTGCCCTGCGCCGCCAGACGGAATTTCTGCAGCACTTCCGAGTAAACATGAATGGTGATCGGCTCAGCAAAGCGGGTCAGGCGGTGCTTTCTGGACCATTGCAGATAGCCCTTGTTAAAGTTGCGCATATACTGGTAGGACTTGGGCAGATGGTAATGATAAACACAGTTGTTTTTCTCATACATCTCCCACTGGTTGGGATTAGGCTCACCCTTCATGAATTTTTCACCGGCCTTGCCGCGCCAGCCTGCCAGGAAGCCGATACCGGAACCCGGTTCGGTTTCATAATTAATCACAAAATCCGGATAATCCCGATATTTACGGTTACCTTCAGCATCAACAAAGGCCGGCAGTTTCAGGCGGGAACCCAGTTCAATAATGGTTTCCTGAAAAGGCCGTGAGTCACCCGTCGGAGGCAATACGGGAACCCGTACCGAATCCACAGGCCCGTCATATTCTGAAATAGGCCGATCCAGCATGGACATAACATCATGGCGTTCCAGGTAGGAAGTATCCGGCAGTACCAGATCAGCAAAAGCGACCATTTCAGATTCAAAGGCATCACAGACAAAAATATTGGGTATTTTATAGTTGCCGTCTTCATCCTTGTCCTTAAGCATATCGCGGATATTGACGGTATTCATACTGGAGTTCCAGGCCATATTGGCCATAAAAATCATTAGCGTATCAATAGGATAGGGATCACCGCGCCAGGCATTGGTAATGGCATTATGCATCAGACCGTGTACGGATAAGGGGTATTCCCAGGAAAAGCCCTTGTCCAGACGAACCGGCGTACCCTCATCATCCACAAACAGATCATTGGGTTCAGCCGGCCAGCCCAGCGCCATACCCGCCAGTGGGGTATTGGGCTGTACGCCTTCCGGTCCACGTGGCGTTTTGGCACAGGGCGGGATCGGACGCGGAAACGGCGCTTTATGACGGAAGCCCCCCGGACAGTCAATGGTGCCCAGAATGGTCATTAAGATACTAAGGGAACGAATGGTATGAAAGCCATTGGAATGCGCTGCCAGACCACGCATGGCATGGAAAGAAACCGGATTACCGGACACGCTTTCATGTTCTTTGCCCCAGGTATCGGTCCAGGGAATAGGCAGTTCAATTTTCTGATCACGGGCGGTAATACCCATCTCATGAGCCAGCTGTTTAATGGTTTCAACAGGAATACCGGTAATAGATGAGGCCCATTCAGGGGTATAGTCCTTAACTCGGTCCACCAGCAACTGAAATGCCGGCTTGACTTTCATGCCGTTATCCAGTTCAAAATCACCCAGTAAATAGGGATCCGCTCCTTCAGTATGGGTTATGACCGCACCATTGGCATGCCGGTCCCACCAGAGTTTGTTCTGATTATCCACACAGGCGTCATCAATGGCTTTTTCACCCTGGCGGACAAACAGACCTTCTTCATTACTGGCTTCATCTACATTCACCAGCTCTGCTGAGTTGGTGTACTGGATTAAAAAGTCCCGGTCATACAGGCCCAGTTGAATAATTTCATTGATCAGAGCCAGTATCAGAGCCCCGTCGGTACCCGGCTTAATAGGCACCCATTCATCGGCAATGGCAGAATAACCTGTACGGATTGGGTTAATGGAAATAAAACGGCCGCCATGGCGCTTAAATTCAGATAACTGGATCTTCAATGGATTGGAATGGTGATCTTCTGCTGTACCAAACATAATAAACAGCTTGGAGCGTTCCAGATCCGGCCCGCCGAATTCCCAGAAGGAACCGCCGATGGTATAAATCATACCGGCCGCCATATTAACGGAACAGAAACCGCCGTGTGCCGCATAGTTCGGTGTACCAAACTGCTTGGCAAACAGGCCGGTCAGTGCCTGCATCTGATCACGGCCGGTAAACAGGGCAAACTTTTTAGGATCAGTGGCTCGGATTTCAGACAGCCGCTCTTCCATAATGGCATAGGCTTCGTCCCAGCTGATTTCTTCAAAATCATTATCACCGCGCTGTGCACCTTTACGACGTTTCAGAGGTTTGGTTAAACGTGCCGGAGAATACTGTTTCATAATACCGGAAGAACCCTTGGCACAGATCACCCCCTTATTTAAAGGGTGATCCGGATTCCCCTGAATATATCTCACTTCACCATTTTTCAGAGTGACACGAATACCGCAGCGGCAGGCACACATATAGCATGTAGTATTTTTAACCTCAATATGATCAGGGGATTCGGCTAATAAATTATTCTCTGAGTACATTCAGATAAACCTCAATAAACGTCTTGAAATAAACAGCAGGTAAATGAAACGCCGACTATAAAATCGAATTTAGTATTATATTCTGATATTCTAATCTGTTCTAGTATTGATATAATTCAATGAAGTCATGTATTACTAAAAAGTTACAATTTCCAGAAAATTGATCTCTGACCTATTACATTAGAGATAGAATAAATCGACATTACTCAGAATGCCGTAAAATAACAATCTGTGCCAGTTAAACTCAGATACTCCATAATACTTACAAATAAAATACCGTATTCAGAAAAGATAGGTAATTTTGATTATTTTTCGACCATAGAAAATCGTATAATAGGGATTTATTCAGGTTTGACTTTATTCATAATACAGGTATTTTTTGTGACCCAATCATCCAGTTATTCAGAACGCTTTGGAGGCATCCAGCGACTGTACGGCAAAACCAGGGCTAAATGGATACCTCAACTGCATATCTGCGTTATTGGTATCGGCGGGGTCGGCTCCTGGGCGGCTGAAGCACTGGCACGTTCCGGCATAGGTAATATCACCCTGATTGATCATGATGATATTGCCCTGTCCAATATTAACCGGCAGATCCATACTCTGGACAACACCCTTGAACAGTCTAAGGTGCTGGCCATGAAAGAACGCATTTTACAGATCAACCCGACCTGTCACTGTCATGCTATTGATGATCTGCTGACAGAGAATAATTTAAGCAAATATATTGTTACTGATTATGATTACGTTATTGACGCCATTGACAGTGTCAAACACAAAAGCGCGCTGATTTATTACTGTAAACGCAATAAAATTCCCGTGATTACTACCGGCGGAGCCGGAGGTTTAATTGATCCAACAACGGTCGAAATCTGCGATTTGAGCAAAACCTATAATGATCCATTAGCAGCCAAAGTTCGTTCACAGCTGCGCTATCATTATAATTTCAGCCGCAATACCAAACGCCGTTTTGGCATCGAATGTGTCTTTTCTACAGAACAGCAAGTTTATCCGCAGGCTGACGGCAGTGTCGGACAGGAAAAACCCGGCGTTAAAGGCGTTAGCCTGGACTGTAATTTCGGCTATGGCTCTTCTGCCTGTGTGACCTCTGTTTTTGGCTTTACCGCAGCAGCTCGTACTATTGAAAAATCTCTGCAGAAGAAAGAGCGCAACAAACTTGTTTAATTCCCATCTGCAATCATATTATTACTGTTAAAACCAGTCTTGCAATCTATTTTTTAGATTATATCAATTCAATCATTCTGTTTTATCTATTGAAAATCTTTCTCTATAGTAGTAACCAGTCTCCCAAAGCAGACTTAATGTTATTAGACAGCCTCAGATTAGAGGTTAAGGAGTTAGATATGAACAAAAAAACACGATTGACTATGAGCAATGGTTGTCCGGTTATAGATAACCAGAACGTATTAACAGCAGGGCCTCGTGGCCCCATGTTACTGGAGGATGTCTGGTTCCTGGAAAAACTGGCGCATTTTGACAGAGAAGTCATTCCGGAACGACGTATGCATGCCAAGGGTTCAGGTGCCTATGGTACGTTTACAGTTACCCATGATATTTCACAATACACCAAAGCCGCTCTGTTTTCAGAAGTTGGTAAAAAGACCGATGTCTTTGCCCGTTTTTCAACGGTTGCCGGTGAACGGGGAGCGGCGGATGCTGAACGGGATATCCGGGGCTTTTCAGTCAAGTTTTATACTGAAGAAGGCAACTGGGATATGGTGGGAAACAATACACCGGTCTTTTTTATGCGCGATCCGCTCAAGTTCCCCGATCTGAACCATGCAGTTAAACGCGATCCCCGAACCAATTTGAGAAATGCCAACAGTAACTGGGATTTCTGGACCTTACTGCCGGAAGCTCTGCATCAGATCACCATTTTAATGAGTGATAGAGGTAACCCTAAAAGCTATCGGCATATGCACGGTTTTGGCAGTCATACTTTCAGTTTTGTTAATGCCCGAAATGAGCGTTTCTGGGTCAAGTTCCATTTTAAGAGTCAGCAGGGTATTGAAAACCTGAGTGACGCCGAAGCCGAACAGATTATCGGTAAGGATCGGGAAAGTCATCAACGAGACTTATACGAAAGTATTGAACAGGGTAATTTTCCCCGCTGGGATTTTAAGGTGCAGATCATGCCGGAGCATGAAGCCAGGGATTATCGTTTTCATCCATTTGATTTAACCAAAGTCTGGTCACATAAGGATTATCCGCTGATGGATGTCGGGGTACTTGAGTTAAACCGCAACCCCGAAAACTACCATGCTGAGGTTGAACAGGCGGCCTTTAACCCGGCCAGTGTGGTTCCGGGAATCGGTTTCTCACCCGACCGTATGTTACAGGGCAGATTATTTGCCTATGGCGATGCTCAACGTTATCGTCTGGGGGTCAACCACAGCCAGATCCCCGTTAATGCAGCTCGTTGCCCGGTGCATAGCTTTCATCGAGACGGAGCAATGCGGGTTGATGGAAACTTTGGCAGTACCAAAGGGTATGAGCCAAATAGTATAGGAGAGTGGCAGGATGCTCCACAGAATAAAGAACCGGATCTGGAACTCCATGGTGCCGCCCAGCACTGGGATCACCGTGAGGATGATACCGATTACTTTACTCAGCCCGGTGAACTGTTTCGTCTGATGGACAGCAATCAGCAGCAGGTTTTATTTGAAAACACAGCCCGGTCCATAGCAGACAGCCATATTGAAATCAAGAAGAGGCATATTTGTCATTGTCTGCAGGCCGATCCTGCCTATGGTGAAGGCATTGCCAGAGCTTTAGGCATATCGCTGGATGATATTGCCTAAGGTACAGACAAAAAAGCCCGCTAAAATTGCGGGCTTTTTTATCAACCGATATCTGAAGTATTATTCATCAGATTCTTTAGGGGCTTCTGGTGTATCATCTGCAGGGTCATAGCCTTCAGGCAATTCATGAGCAATACCCTTGTGGCACTGGATACAGGTCCAGCCATATTCTGTAGCCTGTTCATGACGATTTGCACTACGAGCCTCCTGTTTGTCAAAGTCCATAGATTCAAAGTCGTGACAGTTACGACATTCACGCGAATCAGTAGACTGCATGCGTGCCCATTCGTGTTTAGCCAGTTCCAGTCTGTGTGCTTCAAATTTTTCACGAGTATCAATGGTTCCTAACAACTTGTGATAAACCTCATTAGAAGCCTGAATTTTACGTATAATTTTATGGATCCATTCTTTAGGTACGTGACAATCCGGACAGGTTGCTCTAACACCGGTACGGTTGGAGTAATGAATGGTTGAAGTATATTCTTCATAAACATTGTTTTTCATTTCATGACATGAAATACAAAACGCTTCCTTATTGGTTGCTTCCAGGGCTGTATTAAAACCGCCCCAGAAGATAATACCCAGTACAAAACCGAAAAAAAGTATTTTTAATGTACCTTCTTTAGAAAATAAACCCATTGTCCTAATCCCTATATCTTTTTTATATAATTTTTATAAAAGTTAGTCATATCTGATTGGTAGATTATACACTACCAATCAGATTATTAGAATATACACATAAATATTATATGGGTATTTTTATTCCTCATTCTCATAGGTATTTTCAACCAGAGGATCACTATCTACCTGTGGTATATGACATTGAACACAGAAATAACGACGTCTGGAGATATGCTTGAGCGTTTTACCATCACGAGTAATGTAATGGCTATCACCTACTTTTGGTGCATCTTCCTTTTTATAGGCTTTTTCACTATGACACTTCAGACAACCATTATTTTTTAAAGTGATTCGATATTTATCTATTTTATGAGGAATTAACGGCGGCTGTTTTTTAAAGTTTCTTTCATAACCACCTTCTTCGGTTTTTACTTTATATTTTCCCACCTTAACTGAATGACTGTTTAATGGGTCATCACCGCGTAAGGATTCTACAGACATTGCCGGTAATGAGAACATAACTGCGGTTAAAACCAGCAGTGTCATTAGTGTTAGTTTTCTAATAAGACTCTTATGAGTAAAAGCCATTGTTTTTTTAGTGTTAAGCATTTGTTTTCTCCATTAAAATCTGGAATTTTAAATCCGAAGTACACGACTCCGAAGTTAAACATTAGATACTAAAGTTTTTTAGCCTTTAAAACGGCTGGAAAATTTAAATACATCCTCATCACATACATCAATACAACGTCCGCAGTTAGTACAGTTGCCCTCGTCAATGAGCGGGCCGATACCCTTGTCTGCGCCTTTTAATGCCGGTCTGATAACCTTAGGTTCGGGACAGACAACAAAGCAATCATTACAGTCATCACACTGTTCACGATTATAAGCACTGACCCTGACCAGACTTTTCTGCCCCAGCAGGCTGTAAAAAGCCCCTACCGGACAAAGATGACCACACCAACCTCTCTGACTGACAAAAATATCAAACAAAAAGATTGCCAGGATCACCATCCAGGCCCATCCCATACCAAAGATAATGCCGCGAAACATTAACGATAC
>JALUZF010000096.1 GCA_027012135.1 Gammaproteobacteria bacterium | reverse complement strand
CTGGATTAACAGGCAGTCAATAATCCCGCATCAATCAGCTTCTAAAAACATGGCTATGTAGCTCAGATGGTCAGAGCACAGCATTCATAATGCTGGGGTCACTGGTTCAAGTCCAGTCATAGCCACCAGCCACTATTATTAAGTGATATTTTCTGTTGCACCCTGGTCATCCTGATATTATTTTTACCCTGGTTTGTTGGTGACTATAGATCTCTGAGGAGTGCTCTGATCGTCTGAGGCTTTGATATATAAGCGTAATGCTTTGATGTAAATTTGTTCAAAATAGTTTAAAATGGCTGTCAAGTCTTTTTCTGCTTTTTTTCAAAAATTACGCTGAGCAGCTACAAAGTGTATATATAAATATCACATTATAATAATATAAAAAAGATGGTCTTTACATCGACTGGAATGAACATTGATCTCGGCTTCTTAGGTACACGAGAATATGGTTATATACTATAAGGGCTGATGCCATGAAAACCATTACTTACCTGTTTGATAATAAAGAAGCCTTTGACGCTTACTGTAAATCACACAAACTTCAAGATAACAATCAATTACTGATCCAGGTATTTGTCGGGATAATCAGTCGTAAGATTATTGCAGATATGCAGCGTTTGCTTCATGAACGCTTTCCTCATGCAGCCATTATCGGCACGACGACAGATGGTGCTATCAATCAGGGTAAGATGATCGATGAGGAAGCAATTCTGCTGGGCTTTACCCAGTTTGAGTACACCCAATTGAAAGTCGATATGCTGGAGTATTCGGGTACAGACTATTTCCATTTCGGCCAAAATCTGGCTCAGTCTCTTGTTACTGAGGATACACGTGCGGTTATCTGTTTTGCCGATGGCCTGCACACCAACGGGGAAGACCTTCTAAACGGCTTTAATCAGCATAGCCCTGACGTACCCATTGCCGGGGGCATGGCCGGTGACAATGCACAAATGATCAATACTTTTGTCTTTACTGCCACAAAGTGTACGGAAAACGGGGCTGTTGCTGTCGCGCTGAACAATCCCGAGCTCATCGTTAATACTCATTCCAGCTTCAACTGGTTACCGATCGGAAAACATATGAAGGTTACCAGGTCGGTTAAGAACCGGGTATATGAGATCGATGGTGAATCGGCCTACAATATCTATGCAAAGTACCTGGGCAGTGATATTGCCAGGCGCCTGCCTGTGACCGGGATAAAGTTTCCACTTATCGCTGTACGCAATGGCATAGAAATTGGAAGAGCTGTCATCGATAGCAAACCCGACGGTTCCTTGCTCTTTGCCGGGAATATTATTGAAGGTGAATATGTCCGCTTTGGAGTGGGTAATAGTGAGCTGATTTTGCGAGATGGTGCCAGAAATGCAGATGCATTAACTCAAGTGCCTATAGAGAATACTTTCGTTTACTCCTGCATGGCGCGTCGGCACTTCATGGGAAAAACAGTCGAAAGCGAATTACAGCCACTGGATGAACTGGCTCCAACAGTTGGTTTTTTCACCTATGGTGAGTTCTTTTATACTAATGGCGAAACGCAATTGCTGAATCAAAGTATGACCCAGATAAGTTTGTCTGAATTGCCTGATGTTCAGCAGGACAAAGCACCTGTAAAAGTATCTTTAAGAAGCCTTGAGAATGATAAACATACCGACACTTTACAGGCTCTGGGATTTTTAACCAATGCAGTGTCACGGGAACTGGAGAGCCTCAACAATGAGCTGGAAAAACGGGTAAAGGACAAGACTGAAGAAATCCTGAAGCATATTTATACGGATTCTTTGACCCAACTCCCCAACCGTGAAAAATTGATTCGTGATTTGACATATAAAGAGCACAGTTATGTAATCCTGATAAATATCGACGATTTTTCTTCGTTGAATGATTTTTTCGGCCATATTATCGGGGACTTCATCCTGAAATACCTGGCTGATGTAATCTACGCACATATCGATAAGAGTCAGGCTGAACTTTACAAACTTTCAGGTGATGAATACGCCGTACTGTATTATGGCATTCATTCCAGCGAAGATATGGAATCTTTTATTTCTGATCTGTCCGGTATCCTGCGGCACCTGTCCATAGATTATCATGGGCAGGTGATTCAGGTATCTGCAACCATTGGTGCAGCGATGACTCTGAAAGGTGCAAAGGGGCTGCACAAAGCTGACCTGGCCCTCAAGCAAGCGAAAAAAAATAACAGCGTCAATTTCATACTGTATGACGACAGCATGAAGTTGTCGGAAAACATCAAGGAAAACCTTGATATGGCAATAGCGGTATGTGAGGCAATTAAGGATCGCCGTATCGTTCCCTATTACCAGCCACTGTATGACGTAAAATCCGGCGAAATCGTCAAGTACGAATGCCTGGCGCGTTTGATAAAGAAAGATGGTACAGTCGTATGGCCTGGGCAATTCCTTCCAGCGGTGGAAAAAATACGTGTCTATCCGGAAATTACGCATTTGATGGTGGAACAGGCCCTGGAGTGCCATGCTCGAACCGGTTGGTCATTATCTCTAAATATTTCTATCAATGATATTTATAATGACGATACACGCGACTATCTGCTGGAACAACTGAGTCAACTGGATGGAAACCATGGCCTGACCTTCGAGGTTTTGGAAACCGAGGAGGTAATCAACGACAGCGTTGTCTCAACTTTTATAAGGGAAGTACAGTCACTCGGTGGACAGATTGCTATTGACGATTTTGGTAGTGGTTTTGCCAATTTTCAATACATGATCCAAATCAACGCCGATATTATCAAGATCGACGGCTCCCTGATTAGAAACCTGCATGAAGACAAGAATGCCTATGCCGTAGTCGAGACTATTGTGACTTTTGCTAGCAGGATGGGAATGACTACCGTCGCAGAATTTGTGCACTCAGCCGAAGTCCTGAAAGCGGTCAGGGAAATTGGTATAGATTGGGCCCAGGGCTTTTATCTCTCTGAACCGATGAAGTGTTTGGAGTAGCGGTGATAGTTTTGTGATAACTTTTTGCCATAATCCAGCAAAGCAACGGCCATATTTTACAAACCGCCATTCATCCATAAACAGAATGTTCAGCAAGAGAAGCCTGTATGTCAAAAAATGTTTTGATTATTGAAGATGATCCGGATATTGCCAATCTGGTGCGCTTGCAGATGCAGGAACTGCACTGCCGGGCCGATGTGGTGCATGACGGGCTGGAAGGTTTAAATACCTTTAAAGAAGGCCGCTACGACTTGATCATACTGGATATTATGCTGCCCGGCCTGGATGGCCTGGATGTCTGTAAATCCATCCGGCAGACAGAATCCTATGTGCCGATTCTTATGCTGACAGCACGTTCTTCGGAACTGGATCGGGTACTGGGCCTGGAACTGGGTGCGGATGACTATTTAAGTAAACCGTTTAGTGTGCTGGAACTGGTGGCCAGGGTTAAGGCCCTGTTTCGCCGGGTAGATGCCATGCAGGAACAGCATGAACAGCAGTCTGATGAAGATAACCCGATACTGGAAGTGGGTCCAATTCAGATTAATCAGCAGTCTCGTACCGTAACGGTTAACGGGGATGATATTATCCTGACGGCCAGAGAATTTGATTTGCTGACCTGGTTTGCCCGGCATCCGGGGCAGGTGTTTACCCGCTCCCAGCTTCTGGACAGTGTCTGGGGTTATGGACACGATGGTTATGAGCATACAGTTAACTCCCATATCAACCGGTTACGGGCCAAAATAGAGCAGAATCCGGCTAAACCCGATTATATTCTGACGGCCTGGGGGGTGGGCTATAAATTTATGGATAGCCGTGCTCATGAATAAAATTCTGACCCGGATACGGCAGTTTTTTTACGGCTCCCTTTACACTAAGCTGGCCAGTATCCTGGTGCTGATTATTCTGACCATGGGTTTTGTTTACGGTTTTATAACCTTTTCGGTCACTCATGACTATTGGCAGGAAAGCATCCAGAAATTTAACCGGGATCTGGCGGCCAATCTGGTCGGGGAACGGGATCTGGTGGTGGAGGGTAAAATAAATACTCAGGCTCTGAAGCAGACTTTCCATGATTTTATGACGGTAAACCCCAATATTGAAATATACCTGCTGGATCTGCAGGGTAAAATACTATCCTATTCGGCGGAGCCGGATCAGGTTAAACGTGAATATGTTTCATTGGAACCCGTTAAAGCTTTTTTTAAAGGGGAGCTGCTGCCCGGTGATGATCCCCGCAGCCTGACAGTTAAAAAAGCGTTTTCTGTGACCTATATACCCACTCGTGAACACCCGGAAGGTTATTTATACGTGGTGCTTCGCGGGCAGGAGTTTGATCAGGTCAACCAGGCAGTGCAAAACCGTTATTTAATTGGTTACAGCCTGGTCTTTGTGGGGATCAGCCTGGTTATCGGCCTGCTTCTGGGGCTGTTTCTTTTTTACAATATTACCCGCCGGCTACGCTCATTATCGTCAGCCATGCAGAGTTTTACTCAGAGCGGTTTTCAGAATCGGCCTGATGTTAAGGCAATTGCCGATAACAGCAATGATGAAATTGGACAGTTAGCTCATAGTTTTGCTGTTATGGCTGAACACATCATTATGCAGCTGCAGAAGCTGGAAGTGCAGGATCAACAGCGCAGAGATCTAATTGCCAATGTCTCCCATGATTTGCGTACGCCTCTGGCTTCTATGCTGGGCTACCTGGAAACACTGCTTTTAATAGGAGAAACAGAAACCTGGGAAAAGCGTCAGAACTATCTGCAGATTGTTTCCCGTCATGGTAAACGCCTGGAACGCCTGATTAATGATTTGTTTGAGCTGGCCAAACTGGATGCCCGGGAAGTGGAGCCGGTGCGGGAAGTATTCAGTTTCAGTGAGTTTATTTATGATGTGGCACAAAAATTCAGTCATAAGGCTGAACAATCCGGTATTAAGCTGGCACTGGACTGCCCCCAGGAAGCCCTGCTGGTGAATGCGGATATTGCTATGATGGAACGGGTTATGGATAACCTGATCAGCAATGCCTTTAATTACACGCCTTCAGGAGGCGAGATCCGCTTAATGGTAAAAAAATTGTCCAGTGAAGTCATTCAGGTGTGTGTACAGGATAACGGCTGCGGCATTGATGCAGAAGAGCTGTCCAGAATATTTGAACGTTTTTATCAGGCCGAAAACAAACACCGCAAAGGCCAGCATGCTGGTCTGGGACTGGCCATTGTTAAAAGAATTATCAGCCTGCATGGCAGTCAGATCCATGTGAACAGTCAGCCGGAGCAGGGCACCCGCTTTGATTTCAGTTTAAAACTGGTTAGCCTGTAGGCCGGTTTTTCCCGGTATAAGCCTATTTATAAACAAAAGATTGGGGTTGATCGGCAATATTTAAGGGTGTTTTCGTATTATCTCCAAATACAAAAATTGATATAATAAACCCAATCAGTACAAATGCAGTTAATTGCAGGATTATGTCATTTTTAAAAGTCATCATGGCGGCTTACTCATATCGTGTTGCTTTATTTTAAATTTAATTTAAGAAACAATGAATTACCGATAACTTGTTCACAATTAACTTTAACCTGCCTTTTTTACTGTAAAATTGAGAACTATGTCAAATAAGAACCTATGTCAAAATAGTCAATATAAAAGCATCAGTACTAATATGATTAAAAAACGGCTGTAAGACCGTTTAAATGTGTTTATTTAAGGAATTTATTTATGAAACAGGCCCTTTTTAGCCTACTTTTTTTCAGCCTTGCTGTTATCAGTTTTCCGTTAATGGCTGAGGGTGCGCCCAATTACCCGCCAGAAGATTCACTGGCTGACTATTGTTATAAACCTTCCAAACCGCTCTGGCTGTCAACGGCACTGCATAAAAAGCAGTATAAAGAAGATATGGAAGAATACGAGCGCTGCAAACAGCACTTTCATCAGATGCATAAAAATCTTGCCAGAATGAAAATGGATTCCGAGCAGCGTTCCAGGGAAATTCAGAAAGAATTTGAACAGCAGAATAAGTAAAATACAGCGGACACAGGAAGAAACGTTTCAGGAAGAACAGCTGACACTGATCTGCGTTGCCCAGTCGGGCGGCAGCCCGGCATAATGTTCCATATCCGGATGTTCATCATAAGGATTCAGCAGTATATTCATTAATTTATCCACTTCAGAATAATCCCGGTACCGGTTGGCCTGTTCAATCGCTATCTGTGCCATATAATTTCTTAGAATATACTTCGGGTTAACCCCGTTCATTTTGTTTCGGCGTTGTTCAGGGGACAGGCTATCATCCTGCTCAAGCAGTTTAAGATAGTGTTTATGCCAGGTATCAAAAACCTCCCTATCCATAAACATATCCCTTATCGAGGCTTTTTCCTGAGAGCCTGACGCCGTTGCTAACTGCCTGAACAGCAGGGTATAGTCCACCTGTTTTTTTTCCATCAGATTCAATAGTGATAATATCAGTGTACTGCGTTCCTGGTGCTCTTCATTAGAAACATCGGCATTAAAAAAGCCCAGTTTCGGCTCCATCAGGCCCAGGTAATGGCGGGTAAATGCCGGTTCAAATTCAGCCAGTGTGGCTTTGGCTTCGTCTATTGTCATCAGTGACAACAGAGTTTCTGCAAACCGGGTCAGGTTCCACAGGGCAATGCTGGGCTGGTTCTTAAAGCTGTAACGTCCCTGATGATCGGAGTGATTACAGATAAAATCCCGGTTATAAGTGTCCAGAAATCCAAATGGGCCATAGTCCAGTGTCAGTCCCAGGATTGACATATTGTCAGTATTCATAACGCCGTGGGCAAAACCCACACTTTGCCAGTGGGCAATCATAAGGGCAGTTTTTTCTACTACTGCACTTAATAACCGCTGATAGGGATTGTCTGTCCCGTTTTTATCTTGCAGTGATATTTCAGGATAATCATTTTCAATAACAAAATCCGCCAGCCGCTGTACCTTATCGGGCTGATTACGGGAAGCAAACAGCTCAAAACTGCCGAAACGGATAAAAGAGGGTGCCATACGCACCATGGATGCCCCGGTTTCCAGTTGTTCCCGGTAAACTTCTTCCTCACTGTTTACCATGGCCAGGGCGCGGGTGGTGGGTATGCCCAGCCCATGCATGGCTTCACTGCATAAATATTCACGTATGGTTGAACGCAGTACTGCCCGGCCATCACCCCGGCGTGAATAAGGCGTCATACCGGCACCCTTAAGCTGGATTTCCCAGTATTCTGCACAGGAGTTTCTGACTTCAGCCATTAATAGTGCCCGTCCATCACCCAGTTGCGGTACAAAACCGCCAAACTGGTGTCCGGCATAAATGGCCGCCACGGGCTGGCAGTTTTCGGGAATATACTGTCCGGCGACAAACTGACAGAAATACTCAGTATCCAGTTGCCGGCTGTCATAATCCAGTAATTTTGCTGCACTGTGATTGATATGCACCAGTTCCGGCTTATGCAGACCATCCGGTTCCTGTACAGAGAAGAAATCCTCGCCCAGACTGTGGAAACGGTTGCTAAACTCCAGACTGGAAAACAAGAGGCTTTCTTTGGAATGAAGGCCTGTTGGAGCTTCTGTAGTGTCGTCTGGTGTTGTTTTAACTGAATCTAACATGGTAATAACCTTATTTAGTGTGCATCCAAAAATTGCTCTGCTCTTAAGTCACCCTTTTTTAAAGGGGGAAGTTAAAAGCTTAATAAACGGATGGAAACTATTTAAACTGGAACCGGGCAATACGGCCTTAATAACATACTAAATTGCTTGGTTATTAATATTCTACACTTTTTTCCTGATGGTGTATCGTTATTGTCTTTTTTTTTATTTCGTGTATCTTTGTACTGATGTGGGGGAATACCGGGGATGGGGAAATCAGCAATGGAAAAACAATGTTAAAAATCAGTACTATAATAATCATCTTATCTTTCATTCTGGTAACGAATACACTGGCCTGGGATCTGGGTAAAGAAGGCCGTTTCCAGTTTGAACAGGTGAATGACAATGTCTATGTTATGCATGGCCCACGGGAAGAACCCAATCCTGATAATTATGGTTTTATGAATAATCCGGGTATTATTGTGGCCGAGCACGGTCTGATTGTGATTGACCCCGGTTCAGCCTACCCAGTGGGTCTGGAAGTACTGAAGGAAATTGAAAAAATATCCACTAAACCGGTTCTGGCTGTTTTTAATACCCATGTTCACGGCGATCACTGGCTGGCTAATCAGGCGATTAAGGAAAAATACCCGCAGGCCAGAATTTACGGCCATCCGGCCATGATTGAACAGGCTAATGGCGACACCGGTTTGTACTGGGTGGATATGATGGAGCGCCTGACAGACGGTAAAACTAAAGGCACCAGAGTTGTGGCGGCAGAAACAGCTGTAACAAATAGTCAGACCATAGAAGTGGATGGGCAGATTTTTAAAATTCATTCATTGATACCTGCTCATACCAATACTGATATTATGATTGAGCATGTTAATTCTAAAACGCTTTTTACGGGTGATAACAGCTTTAATCAGCGTATGGGGCGCTTTGATGAAACAGCCAGTATGATGGGCAATATCAAGGCGCTGGAATATGCCCTGGGTCTGGACATAAAAACCTATGTACCGGGACATGGTCAGTCTGGCAGTAGTGATACCGCTGTAAAGCCCTTTCTTAACTATTTAAAGCGGGTTCAGCAAGTGGTAGAGGCTGGTTTTGAAGAAGAACTGCAGGACTTTGAAATAAAAGACAGGATCATTGCACAGTTTGAAGATTACAGCTCCTGGGCCGGTTTTGACATAAATTTCGGTAAACATATAAATAGTATGTATCTGGAAGTAGAAAAAGCAGCCTGGTAACAGTAAATACAACTACAATTATAAAACTAAACTCAAAAAGGAAATTTTTTCGTTATGACTGATTATAGTAACTACGACAGTGATGTATTTTCCTGTCAGTATGAAGGTGATACGGCTGTTATCTGTCTAAAAGCCAATTCATTGAAAATGACCACTGATCCCCACCACTTTCATGACATCCTTGAATGCATGAATACCATTGAAGTGGATGCAGATATCAAAGGTATACTGGCTCTGAATACGGTCAAGTATGGGCGCATAGAAGCCTTGCAGGCATTTATTAAGTCAATCCAGAAACAATCCGGTTATGTACAGAAAGAAATGGGGGTAACCCGCTACGGCAATTCGGTTAAACGCCTGACACTGGCTATTAATGATTTTTCCAAACCCTGTGTGGTGGGGATAGAAGGGCAGGTGGCTATTGATGGCTTTGGTTTTTTTATGGCCTGTGATCAACGGGTTGCCGCTGATGATTTAAGCATTGAATTTCCCGGACTGGAAATTGGTGTGACGCCGATGGGTGCAGTCGCTCTGTATATGAGTCGTCAGATGGGAGCCAATAAAGCCCTGGAGATTCTGATGTCCAAAGATCCGGTCAAAGCAGAAGAAGCTAAACAGCTGGGTTTTGTTACCACGGTTGTACCTAAAGAACAGGTAAAAGAAGAGTGCATGAGACGTTTACAGGAAATGTACAGGATCCCTGGCGTCACTTTGAGCCTGACCAAACAGTTAATACGTCCAAAAACTTATGAACTTGAAGAGCATTTTGAATTATCCTCCCGCCTGCTCTGGAGCTCTATTGTAGATAATTAATCTTTACGATTAAGTTCCCCTCTTTGCCTCATGACATCTGCTTTTGGCAAAGGGGGAGTAGGGAAATAAGTTCTGGAAGCCTGATCCTGTACTTAAATAAGAAAATACCTCAACTGGAAATCTCCTCCGGCAACACCAGCCTGGCTGTATTACGGGAAAAGAAATAGAAACGGTGCATACTCTGCAGCAGGGAAATTTCCATACGGGCCAGCTTCAGATCATCCTCTTTCTTGCTGCCCAGGTGTGTTGATTTTCTGGATAAAATGGTGTCCACATAAGATTTTAGTTCTGACTTTCGATTCATAACCTGTTCTGCCGCCTGCTCATCATTTTTACTAATGGCTTTTACAGCCTGATTAAAGGTATCGTAAATACCCTGGTACAGGTTTTTAAACAGTTCTCTGGTCACCTCACTGCCTTTATGTTTATGCTCAATAAAACAGGCAATAATATCGGCAATTTCATCCTTAAGCTCATCAGCGACACTTTTCAATTTCAAATAGCTTTTAACTCTCCAGGAAAAAATATGATTATTTTAAGCCGCTAACATAAAGTGAAACGGCCTGAATCTCCATTTCTGTAAGACGGGATGCAATAGAATGCATAATGGCATTGTCATTGGTACGTTTACGCTCACTAAATCCCTGTAACTGAGAAGATATATAGCGTTTATGCTGTCCTGCAAGGCGAGGTAACTGGTCTGTACCTTCGCCTTTTTCACCATGGCAATTAGTACAGGCAGGTATATCGGACCATTCATTACCCTGGTGAAAAATATACTGTCCCACTGCAGCCAGCTCTTTATTGCGTACTTTATGGGACAGGGCTGGTTTGCTGTTAAAATAGTCGGCCAGAGCGGTAATTTGTTCATCGGTCAGATCTTTGGCCATATCATTCATTTCAGTGCTTTGACGCTGACCGCTTCTGAAATCCTGAAGCTGCTTGATAATATAGTTTTTATGCTGTCCCGCCAGTCTGGGATAGATCACACTGGATGCCTCACCTTCAAGGCCATGACAGAACTGGCATTTTTCCTTAACAATAGTGACAGCAATGCTGTCTTCTGCAAAAGTATTAGCACTGACAAATAACAAAAGAAAAAAGCTAAGAGATAATTTCAACATAATACAATCCTGATTTATGGATGAGTAGAGATTTATTTGGTCAATCTAACATAAACAGTTATTATTTAAAAAGATTAATCAGTATGCTGA
>JALUZF010000095.1 GCA_027012135.1 Gammaproteobacteria bacterium | reverse complement strand
TGGATGAAGATGATGTCGGTTACGGCACCATCCGCTTAAACCAGTTGATCTATGATTTCGGCAAAACCACCGGCGCCATTGATGTCGGTCGGTTTGAGCTTGAGGCGGCCCGGGCCAATATGTACCAACTGCATCAGGATGTTGTTCTGTCCCTCAAACAGTCTTTTTATGGGGTTATGGCAAAAAAACGGCTGATCGAGGTGGCTCGGATGGCAATAAAAATCTATGAACAACACCTGTATCGGGCCCAAAAGTATTTTCAGGCAGGGGTGCGGGCAAAGATTGATGTAACCAATGCCGGACTGCAGCTCTCCAATGCGCGTCTGGCGTTGGTCCAGGCCAGGGCCAATCTGCAGGTGGAACGGAAAAATTTTGAAAATGTCCTTGGACTGCGTCCCAATGAGGGGGATTACCGCCTGGTAAACGGAGAGGGGCCATTGGAAAAACTGGCGGACGAAAAACCGGCCATGTCCTTTTCTTTGGATATGCTTCAGGCGGCGGCTGCGGAACATCGGCCGGAAATGAAACAGGTGGGTTTTCTGGTGCAGTCGGCAAAGGCTGCCGTAGGCAGGGCCAGGGGCGACTATTTTCCCCGCCTTGATATCGGGGCCCGGTATGATGATTTTGAAACCGACCTGGAAAATTTGCCGGACCAGTGGCAGGTCGGCGTGGGGTTGAGCTGGCAGTTGTTTTCGGGCCTTCGTACCCAGGGGGAGGTTGCCCGGAGCAGGGCGAAGTTTCGCGAAATTCAGGCCGCCCTCCATGAGCTTGAGCTGGCCATCACCCGGGAGGTTGCCGAAAGTTATCTGCGGGCCGACGAGAACAGGACCGCCGTGGACATCGCCGCCCAGTCCCTGGAGCTTGCCCGGGAAAATCTTGATCAGGCGGAGGGCCGCTATAAGGCGGGCCTCAATGATATGATTGAGTTTAACGACGCCCAGCTTCGTTATACCAATGCCCAGGCCCGCCTTGTTACCACCTATGCCGATTATCTTGTCGCCCTGGCCCGGATCGAGCGGGCCACCGGCACAACGCCCGGCCTGCAGTATTCCGGAAAAAATGCATCTTCTTCACCCTGCCGGGTGCGGATGCAGACCGGAAAACGGGACCGCAAGCGCTAAATCTACAGTATTTGCCCGGCCTTTCCCCGCTTCTTTACCATAGAAGTGGGGAAAGCATGTGAACAAGACCTGCTGTTTACCTGATAATTATAGGTTATACTTGAAAAAATGGAAGCAATTCATCTGGTTATAGATAAAAGACCTCTAACTTGCTGGGACTGGGAGCTTAAGCGCAAAAATATTGAGTTTTTAGAGGGAATAGATTCGTATTATTTTTTATATGTAGCGGAACAAAATCTTCCAAATATAGGAACAGATAATAAGCATAGAGCAGCAATATCGTTAAGATTAGCTTACTCTCATGGTCTAGAAACTTTATTTGCTTTATTATGCTCAGCAATTCAAGCTCCTCAATGTTCTATTGGGTGGTTATTAAATTATAAAAATTATGAGCTTACGAATATAGTAAAAAAAATTTCATCAGGTCATTTTGTATACACACGATTTAAAGATCAAAATTTAAACTGGAAAAAAATAGCAAAATTTATTCATTATAATTTGGCGCATAAAGACGAGAAAAAGAATATAATTATTGAGGGATACGGTGATGTTTGGACTTGGATGGCAAGTGAATTTACAGATGAAAATTTTGCACTTGAGTATAATGGAATAAAGCATGGTCTCAGGATTAATCCCGGTGGTTTCGAAGTTGCTATTGGCCGAGAGGAAACTGTTGGTGTAGCGCCACCGTTTGAAAAAATGGTTAACCTTGGTGGGAGTGACTTTGGTTCTTCTTATTTTGTAAAAGAGTATATAAAGGATACCCCCAAAATAAATTTTCGCCCTCGTCGCCACGCCAGAAATTGGAACCCAACGAATCTTGCAGATCGTCTTGCGTTGATTTCAATGTCAATCAATAATGTTGTAAGCTGGCTCAAAATTATTAATGGCGTAAGCCCTAAACAATGTGAGTTTACAAATCCTGCGACACTTGATCATTTCCAAGAACCATGGAAAAAATGTGTTGGCCTGAGTCACTCAACTTTTGATTTATCTATTGAAAAAGAACATATCAGATCGTTTGATAAAAAAGATATACTGGCTTCATATGAAAATAAATCAATACCATGACAATGGCATGCACGCTGCCCCCAAGCACGATGCGGTTTTAGCGAATGTCACAGTAATTCCAACCTTTTTGGGCCAAATCCAAGTTGATCGGTAGATTTGCTTGGGTCAGATGATGTGAGACGTTCGCAGTAGAAAAAAGATTGCCTCTGATTTGGCATTAAGTTATACTATGGTTAATACAATTAATCATACCGGGGTGCGCTATGGCTACAACTGTAAAGACAGCAATATCTATCCAGAAAGAGTTGTTTCAGGAGGTGAATAGACTGGCTGAAGAGCTGCATGTATCAAGGAGCAAGCTGTTCGTATTGGCTGTCCGTGATTTCATTAAAAAAAATGAAAACAAAAAAATAATTTCACAAATTAACAAAGCCTTTGACGACTATCCTGATCCAACCGAAGAAAATCTTCACAATGCAATGCGTCAAAAGCAGGCCGGAACAATTGAGCGCGAGCCATGGTGATCAGACAGGGAGAAATATATTGGGTTGATCTTGGCACCCCTCAAGGTTCTGAGCCTGGTTACAGGCACCCCCATCTTGTGATTCAAAATAATGTATTTAATTCAAGTAATATAAATACAGTAGCCGTATGTTCACTAACATCTAACCTGAAACGCGGCTTGTCTCCAGGCAACGTAACCTTGAAAAAGGGTGAAGCAAATCTCCCGAAAAAAAGTGTTGTTAATATAACCCAGATTTATACCGTCAACAAAACAGACCTCATTGAGAAAATAGGTCAAGTTACCCACGAACGGTTAAGGGAAATTTTATCAGGAGTTCAGTTGCTTATTGATCCAAGGGAGTTGTAGCAATCTTTATAATTTTGCGAGCAAACCTCACTCCGTGGTTGAGGTTGCAACCCGAAAGAGCAGTTCATCGATTTCGTCCTGGGTATAACCCTGGTCCCGCAGGGTCTGCCGATACTGCTGCATCAGTTTTTTGGCCTTGAGCATATTACCTGAGCGCAGGTAGAGTGCGTACAGC
>JALUZF010000094.1 GCA_027012135.1 Gammaproteobacteria bacterium | reverse complement strand
AAGGGGGGGGTATGCAAATACAGTCTGCATATAAGCATGAAGATGCATTTAATCTAAAAATGGATAAAATTTTACAACAAAGTCGTCGAGAGCTGCAGGAACGGGCTCATTTAATTTCTCTGGAAATTGACAGCCGTGCGGCAACTGCTAAAAAAGATGTACACACTTATTTGAATAATATAACCAGAACTTACTCCCAAAGAAACCTGCATTAAGCAGGTATTTTCTTTCTAAATCAAAATCTTTGCTGTAATTTGCTCATTTATTTCTATCTGATTGAAGTTTTTCAGGATGGTATATTCAGATGGAAATAGACAGAGCCTGCTCTATAGTAATTTCGTAATTCAGTAAACCTCCTGATATTTAATTTTCAGTACAAAATAATTCATGACAAAAAAAACAGAAGATTTACAGAACATATGTGAATATGATGCTAATGTTGAAAGAGAAAGTATTCGTACCGGCTTATCCCAGTCGTGTTTAATGAATGCTTTTACCGATAACCTGTTTTATATGCAGGGGCGTTCAAGACATTCAGCAACACCTAATGATGAATATATGGCAGCAGCCTATACAGTACGTGATCGAATGTTAAAACGTTGGGTACATTCGGCTCAAACCTATAAAGAGCAGCAAGCCAGAACAGTCTGTTACCTTTCTGCAGAATTTTTACTTGGACCTCATCTGGGCAATAACCTGATTAATCTGGGTATTATGGAAAAGGCCAAGGACAGTGCGGTTAAAATGGGCCTGGATTTTGATAATATCCTTGTTCAGGAACAGGAGCCTGGGCTGGGCAATGGTGGATTAGGACGCCTGGCAGCCTGTTACCTTGATTCGCTGGCGACACTTCAGGTGCCGGCAATAGGCTATGGTATTCGTTATGAATTTGGCATTTTTGATCAGCTTATTGAAGACGGCTGGCAGGTAGAAGTCTCTGATACCTGGTTACATAATGGAAATCCATGGGAACTGTATCGACCTAAGCTTAAATTTCCGGTTAATTTTGGAGGCTATACGGAGCATTTTAAAACTGAGCAGGGGCACCAACAAATACGCTGGATTCCTGAGTTCTCCGTCAATGGGGTTGCGTACGACACACCGATTCTGGGTTACGGAGTAAATAACTGTAATCTATTAAGATTATGGAAAGCGGAAGCCACTGAATCGTTTGATTTTCAGGCCTTTAATACTGGCGATTATTATGGTGCTATTCAGGCGAAGGTCATTGCAGAAAATATTTCCAAAGTATTATATCCAAATGATGAAAAACTGGATGGTAAGGCACTGCGTTTAAAACAACAGTATTTCTTTGTCAGCTGTTCATTACAGGATATGATTCGATTGCACCTTGGTTCAGGTCAAATACTGGCAACATTTCATGAGAAGTTTGCGGTACAGCTAAATGATACCCATCCGGCAATTTCTGTAGCTGAGCTTATGCGGCTTTTTCTCGACGAACATGAACTGCTATGGGATGAGGCCTGGGAAATTACCCGAAAAACCTTTGCCTTCACTAACCATACACTATTGCCGGAAGCACTGGAAACCTGGCCAGTTGAATTATTTAAAAAATTATTGCCACGACATCTGGAAATAATTTATGAAATTAATATCCGCTTTCTGGATGAAGTTCGAATGCATTTTTTAAAAGAACATAACCGAATGGACAGAATTGCTCGTATGTCCCTGATAAATGAAGACGGTGAAAAGTCTATTCGTATGGCCCACCTGGCCTGTGTTGGCAGTCATGCTATTAATGGTGTAGCACAACTGCATACGGAGCTGCTAAAAAATACTATTTTAAGTGATTTTTATGATCTCTGGCCAGAAAAATTCAGTAATAAGACCAATGGGGTTACTCCCAGACGATTTGTGGTGCTGAGTAATTCAAAGTTATCCGATCTAATCACACAAACACTGGGCAGCAATGAGTGGATCCGGGATATGACCCGACTCAGGGCTCTGGAATCCTTTGCTGAAGATGAAGCATTTCAGAATCAATGGCAGCAGGTAAAAATTGATGCCAAACATCGGTTATCAGCCTGGATAGCTAATAATCTGGGTATTCGAGTGGATCCTGAGTCTTTATTTGATATTCAGGTAAAACGCTTTCATGAATACAAACGTCAACATTTGAATATTCTGCATATTATTACCCTGTATCAGCGTCTCAAGCAGGATCCGGATCTGGAAATTACACCCAGAACCTTTATTTTTGGTGGTAAAGCAGCGCCCGGTTATTACATGGCCAAGTTAATGATTAAACTGATTAATGCAGTTGGCGAAGTAATTAATAGAGATCCTGATATTAATGGTTACCTGAGAGTGGTGTTTATACCCAATTTTAATGTTAAAAATGCCCAGATAATATATCCGGCGGCAGATTTGTCTGAACAGATTTCAACGGCAGGTAAAGAAGCATCCGGCACCGGCAATATGAAATTTTCTATGAATGGAGCACTGACCATTGGAACCCTGGATGGTGCCAATATTGAGATCAGAGAAGAAGTGGGTAGTGACAATTTTTTCCTGTTTGGTTTGACTTCCGATGAAATTTGTAAATTACGAAACAGTGATTACAGGCCAATGCAGGTTATTGATAATAATCAGGAACTAAAAAATGCCCTGGAACTGATTGACTGCGGACTATTTGCTCATGGTGACAGATCTTTATTTAAACCTTTAACAGATTCATTAAAATATCACGATCCGTTTTTTGTGTGTGCTGATTACCAATCCTATATTGACTGTCAGTCTGAAGTCAGTCGTCAATTTAATAATTCCAGACAGTGGATAAAAATGTCGATACTTAATGTAGCCAGAATAGGCAAGTTCTCTTCTGATCGAGCCATTAGAGAGTATTGTGAAGATATCTGGAAAGTAATGCCTGTGCCGGTGGAGCTGGAATAAAAGCAGGAAAAAGAGCAGCGTTCAGCGCTGAGCGTTCAGAAAGAACCAGAGCTAAGAGCATAAAAGCTCCAGCCATAAAAGCCCGCCCCGATAACCCGGACGGGCTTTTTCTTTGGCTCTTGCTCTTGCTCTTTCTCAGCGCTGAACGCTGAACGCTCAGCGCTGCTCTTAATGTTTTCTTAAGTAATTTTTGTTAGAGTATTAAAAGAAAAGGAGAGATGTAACCCTTATTTATAGAAGAAATTATGAAAATACTGGTTGTTGAAGATAAT
>JALUZF010000093.1 GCA_027012135.1 Gammaproteobacteria bacterium | reverse complement strand
TCATTACCAATGAGTGCTTGAAAACAGCTTCTTCAAGACAAAAGTTTCAATATGTTTGAGTTCATATTGTGTTGCATAATTAAACAGCTCGTTCCCTGTTGTATATATTAGAAAAAAAACTTAATAAATTTTTATTCTGGCCGATATAAACGGGTATAACAATTTATTAAATTTAAATAATTTTAAAAGTGTGGTTTGCTATGTTAAATATTAGTATTAAGTCAAAATTATACGGGTTACTTGCCGTTATTATTATTATGTTGATTGTCTCTTTTATTATGACTTACCGGGCAATTATTCCGGTTCACGATGGCTGGTATGACTACCTGGATAATGTTGCCAAACGCCAGAGTCTGATAATGGAAATTAAGTCTCAGTTCGGTTATGGAGGTACCATTCATAATTTTAAAAATTATGTGCTGCGTGGTAAGGAGAAATACCATAAACGTTTAAACACTAATTTTAATAACCTGGAGAAAGCAATTCAGAGCTACCTGTCTCTGGATGATATTTCAGCAGCAGAACGTCAGGCTCTGTCGGCTATAAAAAGTGTGGCCAGTAATTATCGTAAAGAGTCTGAAGTTGCCCATAAACTGGTTGCACAGGGTAAAACCCCTCAGGAAGTGGATGCCATTGTTAAGATCAGCGATAAACCGGCATTTGAAGCCTTTAAGGTTCTGGATAAGGTTTATCAGGAATTAACAGACAAGGAATCTTCTTACTTAAGTGAAAGTATTGATCATATTGTCAGTTCCAGTGTCTGGATTTCGTTTTTCCTGATTATCCTGGTTTCTATTTCATTATTATTGATTATTCGGGTTATTACCCAGCGTATTGGCATTATCCGTTCAGAACTTAAAAAAATTGAAACCAATAATGATCTGCGTGTACGTCTGGATACCAGTACTAACGATGAGATCAGTGACCTGTCATCATCTGTCAATGCTTTGCTGGAACGTTTCAGTGAGATGATTAATGACATAATCAAGGCCTCTGTTGATGTTGGTATTGAGTCGTCTAGTCAGTCTGTTATTATTGAGCAAACTGTAAAAGGTGTCCATCAGCAGCACAATAAAATTGAGCTGGTCACTCAGTTAATGAAGAACATGAGTGAAACAGTACAGAATGTTTCTATTAATGCGGAGCAGGCGGTAAGTGCGGCAGAACTGGCTAACAGCGGTATTGATCGCGGTGGAGAGCAGATGAGAGGGCTGATTAACACCATGGGTGATCTGAATAAGCGGATTGAACAGGCCAGTGAAACCATTTCACTTCTGGAGCAGGGAAGCCAGGAAATCAGCAGTGTGCTGGAAGTGATTCACGGCATCTCTGAACAGACTAACTTACTGGCACTTAATGCCGCTATTGAAGCGGCCCGGGCTGGTGAGCAGGGACGTGGTTTTGCGGTGGTTGCTGATGAAGTTCGGGCACTGGCGGCCAGAACCAAAGATTCAACCGATGAAATTCGCAATATGATTGAGCGCCTGCAGGGACAGGTGGCTTCGGCCGTTAAGGCTATGGATGACAGCCGTAATGATACCGGCAAGAGTTCTGAACAGGCCTCGGAAACCGGCAATACACTTAATGAGGTTACTGAGGATATTCAGAAAATGTCCCGGGCAATGAAACAGATAGCCAGGACTTCCGGAGAGCAGTTTAAAGTTTCCATAGAAATGAATGAGCATATTGGAGCCATTCAGGATGAAGCCGTAAATACCGCTAAACTGGCGGATAAAACCCTGGTTGCAACCGGCCATATCGGCCAGAAAACCGAGCTGTTATGTGTTAAAGCCGGGCAGTTTAAAATTGATAATACCCAGGCGCAGCTTGAGCAGGCTAAAGCTGCGCATCTGGCCTGGAGAAGCAAGCTGATGTCCTATCTCAGTGGTGAACTGAGCCTGGAAAGCAACGAACTCGGCTCTCACCGGGATTGTAATCTGGGACAATGGTATTATTCAGAGGGATTGAAAACCTTTTCCCATATTCCGGAGATGAAAGAACTGGAGCCTCCCCATGAAGAAATACACAGAGTAATCCATAATGTAGTGGATTATAAGCAGGCCGGGGACAATGATAAGGCCTTAAAAGAGTTTGAAAAAGTAACCCCTTTATCCGCTCAGATTGTTGAAATTATTGACCGGATTATTACTAAGCTTTAGGTCTCAGGTGGGGACTTGAGTTTCAGATGAATCATTAGCACCGGGTTTTGCTTATAATCCTTGCGTACTTCCCAGGCGTAAGGGGTAAAGCCCAGCTGCTGGTAAAATAACAGGGCGGTGGTATTGCGGTTGAAGCAGGAGAGGTGTATTTCTCTGAGTTTTAACTGCTCAAAGCCCAGTTCCAGCATCTGTTTAATTAATAATCCGCCGTAACCTTTCTGGCGTTCTTCTGCCCGGATAATTACATTACCGATAAAGGCCACTTTTCTGTTTTTTACATTATACAAGTTGGCAAAACCGATGAGTCTGCCGTTTTTAAGCATGGCGGTGGACTGGTGGCGTTCGCTTAGCTGTTTCTGTAATTGCTTCAGGGTTAAGGGAGAGTGTGCGGAAGGGAAAAAATAAAACAGTTCTTCCTCGGATTGAGGAAAAGCCAGTAGTTCAGGCAGGTCACTATGGTCGGCAGAGCGAAATGAAATGGTTTCTTTGCTCATATGCCCTGCCGCCGGTTTATTCAGGATTAAACCTGTGCTGTATAAAGATGGGTCAGTTCATTATGCAGCAGACGCAAGGCCTTGCCGCGATGACTGATCTGATTTTTTAGCGCCGGGTCCAGCTGGGCAGATGACATATTGTGCTCAGGCACCCAGAACAAAGGATCATAACCAAAACCATTATCGCCCACCTGTTCTTTCATAATAAACCCTTCCCAGGAGGCCTGACAGATAATGGGCGTCGGATCCGCTGCATGGCGCATATACACCAGGATGCACTGGTAGCGGGCCGTGCGTAAAGTCTCGTCATCCACATTTTTAAGTTCATCCAGCAGTTTAAGGTTATTGTTTTTGTCTGTATCACCGGTACCATAATCCTTGCTGCCTTCCAGAGTTGAATAGCGGGCAGAATAAATGCCGGGGGCACCGTTAAGATAATCCACTTCGATACCGGAGTCATCAGCAATAGCCGGCATACCGGTAATCTCAGCAGCATGACGGGCTTTAATAATGGCATTTTCAACAAAGGTAGTACCGGTTTCAGGTACATCGCCGACACCCAGCTCAGTCTGAGGGACAATATTCAGCCCCAGATCATTAAACATGGTCACAAATTCCCGTACCTTGCCCTTATTGCCGCTGGCTAATACAATTTTTTTATCAAGTCCCATAGTTTTCCTGTTTCTTTAAATTAAGCCTGACCGTGACTGTTTACAGGTACTGAATTACAGGTACTGAATTTCCAGGGGCGCTCAAGTACATCCATGTATCGGTTTAGACCTTTTCAAAACCCTGTAAATTCAGTACCTGCAGCCATTCACTCTATATTAATTTATACTGAGTCGTTACGCCTGATCTTTCAGCGCTTCATTCTGCCTTTCAATTAAATGAGCAATTCCCTTTTTACCCAGTTCCAGCATGGCATTCAGCTCATCGGGCAAAAAGGCATGGCCTTCTGCCGTGCCCTGTATTTCAATAAAACCACCGGCTTCATTCATCACAATATTCATGTCAGTTTCAGCATTGCAGTCTTCGGCATAGTCCAGATCCAGTACCGGCTGGCCCTTGTAGATACCTACAGAAATAGAAGCCACCTGACCATGGAGCGGATTATTGCTGATCATCTGCTTTTCCAGCATATCATTTACCGCATCCACCAGTGCCACATAAGCCCCGGTAATTGAGGCCGTACGGGTACCGCCGTCGGCCTGAATAACATCACAGTCCAGGGTAATGGTGTTTTCTTCCAGGGCTTCCAGATCCACAACCGCTCTCAGGGAGCGGCCTATCAGGCGCTGAATTTCCATGGTACGACCGCCCTGTTTGCCCGAAGAAGCTTCCCGGCGCATTCGGCTGCCGGTGGAGCGGGGCAGCATTCCGTATTCGGCAGTGACCCAGCCCTGTCCCTTACCACGTAAAAAACCGGGTACTCTGTTTTCAACAGAAGCAGTGCACAGCACTTTGGTTTCCCCGCTTTCAATTAACACTGAACCTTCAGCGTGTTTGGTGTAGTTGCGGGTGATTTTGACGTTGCGCTGTTCGTCATTGGCTCGGCCGCTGGGGCGCAGAGTACCATTAGAGCTCATATAAAATTCCTGTATTTAAGTAGTTACTTTCCCATTTAGGGGGGGTAGAATTATAGCATTTCACAGGTAGAAATTGTTACAGGCTTTTACCTGATTTCATTAAATTCTAATAAAAGGGTTGACTTTACCGAACGGTCAACTAATATAAAGATATGTCCAGAGGTCAGCAAACGAAGCAGCGTTTATTGGATAGTGCCCAGCAGTTAATGTATTCACGCAGTTATAGTGATGTCGGGGTACAGGAGATTTGCAAGGATGCAAAGGTACAGAAAGGCAGTTTTTATCATTTTTTTCCGTCCAAAAGTGCTTTGACGGTAGAGGTGCTGGAACAGCTTAAAATGCAGATGATAGAAAATATTCTGTTGCCGGCTTTTGCCAAAGATTTAACCCCGGCTAAACGTTTTGAACGTTTTATAGAATATGCCTACCAGTACCAGGTGCAGTTAAAGGAGGAGTACGGCTATGTCCTCGGCTGCCCTATGGGTAATATTGCCCTGGAAATGAGTACCCGGGATGAAACCATCCGTAAAAAAGTAGAGCTGTTATTTGAGTCGATTTTCGAAGTTTTTGTGGATGTCCTGGAAGATGCCAGGGCTGCCGGTGAACTGGAAAATAACAGCGATATTAATGAGCTGGCACAGGCGGCCCTGGCTTACGGTGAAGGCGTATTAATGCTGGCCAAAACCAGAAATGATCCGGAACTGATTAAACGACTGTTACCCAAAGTTGGGGATTTAATTGGTCTTAAAAGTACCACTTAGTCCCTTCTCCCTTTGGGAGAAGGTTAGGATGAGGGAGCTTTGCTCCTTTTATTTTACCCTGAAAAATAAACCGACCGGTCATCTTTTATCATTAAAGGTGATCCATAACCTGGAAGCGGGTATTTTGCCCGCAACAAACCGTGTTAATAAGGAGCAAGACCATGCACACAGAAGTACCTGCCAATAATTTATCCGTTGCCAATAACCTGTTAATAAAACCGGAAGAACTGGATAACTGGTTTCACCAGAAATTTACCGAAGAAATGCAGAAATTCCAGGATAATAAAATCCCTTCCATGACCATTATTGCCACGAAAGGCACTATGGATATGGCCTATCCGCCGTTTATTCTGGCTTCAACGGCGGCCGCGTTAGGCTGGGATGTATCGGTATTTTTTACCTTTTACGGACTGGAGCTGCTCAAAAAAGATCTGCAGTTAAAAGTCAGCCCTATGGGTAATCCGGCCATGCCGATGAAAATGCCCTTTGGCCCGCAATGGCTGCAGAATATTAATATGAATATTCCCAATGCCCTGGTAACTAATATTCCGGGCTTTGAAAATATGGCTACGGCTATGATGGAGCAAACCACAAAGTCCAAAGGTGTGGCCAGTATTGCTGAGCTGAGGGAAATGTCTGTTGAAGCCGGTGTTAATATGGTGGCCTGTCAGATGACGGTGGATTTATTTAATTATGCTCAGGATGAGTTTATTGATGAAGTCAGCGAATGGGTTGGAGCCGCCAGCTTTCTGCCAAAGGCCGCTAAAGCCGATGTCAGTCTGTTTATTTAGCTTTTCTCCACAATGAACTGAAGCTCAGCCTGTCAAGGAAGGAAGAGGCTTCTTCAATGTCAGGCAGATCTTCAAGCATGTCCAGCAGTTCGTCACAGGTCTGCGGACGCAAGCGTTGATCCGGCTCCATGGCCCAGTCTATGGCCTGCAGCAGGGTCGGGCTATATTTCTTTTTAAAGGCTTCGACCGCTGGTTTCATGGGATCGTTATCCATACGTTTACTGGCTGCAGGCGGCGGCTTGCCTTCAATACAGCTGCGCATGGTGGCGCCAATGGCGTAAATATCGGTCCAGGTACCCATATAGCCGCGTTCGGTGATCTGCTCAATAGGGGCAAAACCGGAGGTGGCCACGATACGTGCATCGTACAGCCGGGTTTTCATTTTTTCCCTCACTGCACCAAAATCCAGTAATAAGGGGCGTCCGCCCTGGCGTAAATGAATATTACTGGGTTTAATGTCCAGGTGCAGCAGATTGCGATCGTGTAATAGTTTGACACCGGCAAGCAGCTGGGGAAATACCTTACGCAGCAGTTTTTCGCTTAAATTGCCCTTGTACTTGTGTATATAGTCCTGCAGGTTGACACCTTTTTCATCTTTCATCACCATATAAGCGGTGCCATTGGTCTGAAAAAAGTTGGTGACATCAACAATATTGGGGTGTTTTAGGGTTGCCAGAGTACTGGCTTCCTGAAAAAACAGCTTGCGTCCCTTGTTATAGGATTCCGGTGCAGAGGGATCCAGACTGACTACTTCGGTAGTATTAACCCGCTTAGCCAGTTTTTTGGGCATAAACTCCTTAATAATCACCGTTTGCTCAGGCTCTGCTTCCAGGTGCGCATTGTAAACAATACTGAATCCACCGCCACCGAGTACACTATCGATAATATATTCATCGACTCTGGTTCCCGCAGGTAATGGTGAAGTATTATGCTCCATACAGCTTTATATTCCTTAAGTGCAAATTTTTGTCCACTCCTAATTATAGGAGTATAGCAGTGGAAATACTATGTACTGTGCTACAATCTCTAAATAGTATTCAACCATTTCCAGAATCTTATTTTATAAGGATACATTTATGGTAAGAAGTATGACCGCCTATGCCCATCGGGAAGAAAAGCAGCCCTGGGGTAGTCTGGATATTGAGCTGCGCAGTGTTAATCATCGTTTTCTGGAAATTAATACCCGTCTGCCGGAAGAACTGCGGCCTCAGGAAATGATATTGCGCAACCACATTAAGGAAAAAATTAAGCGTGGTAAGCTGGATCTGACCATAAAACTGCAAATACAGGGTAGTAGTGAGAATAAAATTCACTTTAATCAGGAACTGGCATCCCAGGTAGCTAAGACCCTGCATGAAATTGACAAACTTATTTATAATGCGGCCCCGGTAAATGCCATGGATATCCTCAACTGGCCCGGTGTACAGGAAAGCCAGGGAGTGGCTCAGGACGCTCTGGAGCAGGCGGTTTTTCCAGTACTGGATAATGTGCTGACTGATTTACTGGAGGGTAAGGAGCGCGAAGGAGAAGCATTAAAGGCAATGATCCTGCAGCGCTGTTTGCAGATGCGTGAAGTGCTCAGTACGGTTCGTGAGCATTTGCCGGAAATATTAAAGGCACAGCGTAACCGTCTGAAAGAACGTCTGGAAGAGTTAACAGAATCCCTGGACAATGACCGCCTGGAACAGGAAATGGTCTTTATTGCCCAGAAGGCCGATGTGGACGAAGAACTGGACAGGCTGGAAACCCATTTAACAGAAATAGAACGTGTTCTGGAAAGTGATGAGCTAATGGGCCGACGGCTGGACTTTCTAATGCAGGAACTCAATCGTGAAGCCAATACCCTGGGCTCCAAGTCCATCTCCAATATCACCACCCAGGCATCGGTTGATATGAAAGTGCTGACGGAACAGATGCGTGAGCAGATCCAGAATATTGAATAAGTACAGCTAAATAAAGGCAGAAGGTGAAATATGAAATCTTTTGCTGAGCCGTTTTATTTGCTCAATATTCAGCTGTCTTTTACCGGAAAGTACTTCTGAAACCACTCCCTGACTGCCAATTTCTTTTAAATCAGACTGCTTTAGATTATGTTCCTGCATCAGGTACTTTAAAGTATCTATAGCAGACGTTTCATTTAAAGCAAAATGTTGATCTTCATAGTTTTCAATAAGCTTGCCGATGGTTTCCATAACGGGAGCAAGCTGATGCGTTTCATCATCTCCAATTTCATCAATAAGCTGATCCAGAATGCTTACCAGTTTGTTATATTCCTGCTCTGAGTGAGGTACAGAAAAAATGGATTTTATACCGGGCCATGCTTTTGAAAGATTTTCTAATTGAGTATTCATGATTCAGCTTTTCCACTTTTCTTTATCGTATTCTTTATGAGTGAGTACATGGCGGATATACAGGCACTGGGTATTATAATGGACAGCAGCAATTAACCTTATTTTATTGCCGCCAATGTTAAATACCGTTAAATTTCTTACTTTATCAACACTGGGGAAAATTTTTCTCATTTCCGAAAAACTTTTGATTTCCGTATGCTTAACTATCCGGTACCAGGCATCCAATGCGGTGGCCGTGTTAGAATGCTTTGCTGCAAACTCCAGTAAACGTTTGCGTGTAATAATCTGCATGGTCTGATGTTATCTCTATTTGAGATATTTTTCAAGCTGTTTATACAGAATGTGTCAGTAGATACCCTCCGTAAATAACCGGTACAATGGCCATTAACTGCCGGGTATCCGGCATGGTATTAAACAGCAGCCAGGAAAAAAACAGGGTAAAGACCGGAATTAGAGCCATCATGGCGCTGGCTTTGGTAATGGATATGCGGTGAATGCCCTCCAGCCATAAAATTTTAGACAGTCCCATCAGTAATACTCCGCAAATCACAATATAAATCCATACCGGTTTAATGTCTTGCCATTGCGGTTCGGTTTCCATAATAACAGCCAGAATATACAGCACCGGTATGGCAAAAAAACTGCGAAATGTCAGTACCGTGCTGGAACTGACCTGCTGGCGTGCCTGTTTCTGGTAATAATTGGCGATGGGAGCAATGGCTGAAGCCATAACAATAAATAAATCCCCCTTATTAACTGTCCAGTTTTCCGGAAACAGAATAATAAGGGCGCCAATAGCCATTAGAAATGCGCCCAGTAAATGCTGCCTGGAAAAAGGTTCCCTGCCGATAACATTAAAATATACAAATGAGAAAAAAAACTGCAGGAAAATTAAAATCGACATATTTCCGGCGGAGGTCCAGGTCAGTCCCACATAAATAAAAATAAACGCCAGGCTCATTAGCGAGGCGCTGAGCAGCATGGGCCGGTAAGCTGAAAACTGAACCAGCTGAGCCTGTTTGCCCTGCATTATAAGAACCGTTAAAAAAGTCAGGCTGGCGAAACAGACGGTCAACAGATAGGTGTAAATGGGGCTTAGATACTGCAGAATAAGCAGGGTTAGAACCGGAAACCAGCCTTCAAAAAAGGTAAATGCCAGCAGGCTAAGCTCGCCAATGCGTTGTGCAGATTGTGGTTTTTGCAAAAAGTACCTCTGTTCTTTCCTTAATGTTATCAGACAACTGGCGATGGAGAGTTTTTTATCAGATGAAATATACGCTATGATACCGGGTATTAAAACAATATAAAGAGTTATAAATATGATCAACCATCAACCGGAACCCGACTGCGGGATGCTTTATATTATCAGTGCGCCCTCCGGTGCAGGTAAAACCTCACTGGTCAAGGCGCTGCTGGAAGAAATGGACTTTATTGAAGTGTCGGTGTCCCATACTACGCGGGCAAAACGTCCCGGTGAGCGGGAAGGGATAGATTATCACTTTGTGGATCAGGAAACCTTTAAAAAAATGGTTTCAGAAGAGCAGTTTCTGGAACATGCGGAAGTTTTTGGTAATTTTTATGGTACTTCAAAAGAGCATATTAAAGATAAGCTTCAGGAAGGTATCGATATTATCCTGGAAATTGACTGGCAGGGCGCTCAGCAGGTACGTAAACAGTTTGCTGACTGTACCACAGTGTTTATCCTTCCGCCTTCCAGGGAAGAACTGAGGATTCGCTTGCAGGGCCGTGGTCAGGACAGTGAAGAAATTATTGAACGCAGAATGAATGAAGCGATAGAACAGGTGTCTCATTATAAAGAGTTTGAATATTTGATCATTAATGACCAGTTTGCTCATGCACTGGGTGAGCTGAAGGCGCTGATCCATGCATTCAGATTACGTCAGACCCAGCAGTGCCGCAGGCATCAGGCATTAATTGAGTCACTCCTGAATTGAAGTTTTAACTCTGGTTTTTAACACCGGCTTTAATTTGTAACAGGAATGAGCCTCTGTTAAAATAGCCTGTTTCCTGTTTTATACAATATTAATTTAAATAACTTATTTACAACCCTGAGGGATTAAATCCATGGCACGAGTGACCGTTGAAGATTGTCTTGATAATGTGGAAAACCGTTTTGAACTGGTTATGGTTGCTGCCAAGCGTGCGCGCCAGATTGCCAATGGCCAGGAGCCGCTGGTAGAAGAAGAAAATGACAAGCCTACCGTCATTGCATTAAGAGAAATTGCCGAGGGTAAAATTGGCCCTGAAATTCTGGAAGAGGTTTCTGCTGCTGTACATATGGGCAACTCCATGACCTCAGAAGAAGAAGCCAGTAAAGAAATGACCGACGAGCAATAAACAGTTTCTGCTCAAAGTACGCTGTCCTGTTAATGTCCAATAGAATAGGCTATCTTTAACGGGACAGTCGTAAACGAAAAGAACAGGGGCTTTCAGTTGTTTCTAATCAGTGATTTGTGCGCCATGCTGAATACTTATCTGGAAGAAGATAAGGTCAGCAAAGTTTACCACGCCTACCTGTTTGGAGCTGAGGCTCATGAAGGGCAGACCCGGATGACCGGAGAGCCCTATATTTACCATCCCATAGCGGTGGCTAAAATCCTTGCCGAAATGCGCATGGATGACAAAACCCTTATCGCTGCCATTCTGCACGATGTTATTGAAGATACCCCCACCCATAAAGAACAGATAGCTCAGGAATTTGGTGAAGAAGTCGCTGAAATTGTTGATGGTGTCACCAAGC
>JALUZF010000092.1 GCA_027012135.1 Gammaproteobacteria bacterium | reverse complement strand
GAAGTATGTACTAAAATAAACGCTATAAAACATATAAGCATCAATAAATCTAAATCACACAGAATTTAAGATAATTAATTATGGTATTAGCCCAACAATCCACTCAATTAACTGGTCTGGCAAGGCATCTTGTTATGCAAAATCTTCTCCAGGAGGAGGATGCCAACAAGGCCATTGAAGAGGCAAAAAAACAAAAACTTCCATTTATTCAGTATGTTATAAGCAAAAACATGGTTAAGCCCATTGATATTGCTACGCTCGCGTCCACTGAATTTGGCACACCTTTACTGGATATATCTGCACTGGATATTGAAAGGGAAACTTCCTCTTTAATAAAAGAAGACCTGATTACCAAACACCATGCGTTACCAATTTTTAAACGGGGAAACCGTTTATTCGTTGCATTAGCTGACCCGACCAATATCAGTGCGCTTGATGAAATAAAGTTTCAGTCCGGATTAAGTGCTGAAGCTATCCTGGTTGAAGCCGACAAGCTGGAAAAAGTTATCGACAGAACCCTGACTGACGCTGATGAAAGCATGGATATGTCTGATTTTGACGATGATGAATTAGACGGCCTTGACTATGAAGATACTGAAAAAGATGACGATAATGTTACCAAAAATGATGCAGATGATGCGCCTGTCGTCAAATTTGTTAATAAAATCCTGTTAGATGCCATAAAAAAAGGGGCTTCTGACATACATTTTGAGCCTTACGAAAAATTTTTCCGCGTTCGTTTAAGGATGGATGGCTTATTGCACGAAGTGGCCAAACCGCCTGTAAACCTGACACCGCGCATATTAGCCCGTATTAAAGTCCTGTCCCGTCTGGATATTTCTGAACGACGAATCCCCCAGGATGGGCGTATGAGGATGAAAATATCCAAAAACAGGGCCATCGATTTCCGTGTCAGCACCTGCCCAACTCTGTTTGGAGAAAAGGCTGTTTTACGTATTCTGGATCCCAGCAGTGCTAAACTTGGAATTGACGCTCTGGGTTATGAGGATTTTCAGAAAAAACTGTATATGGATGCTCTGGCCAAACCACAGGGAATGATTCTGGTTACTGGACCTACAGGCTCGGGTAAGACGGTTTCATTATATACAGGCCTGAATATTCTAAATACAGAAAACGTTAATATTTCTACAGCAGAAGATCCAGCAGAAATTAATTTACCCGGGGTTAACCAGGTTAATGTAAACCCTAAAACCGGTCTTACCTTTGCCGCTGCACTTCGTTCTTTCTTACGTCAGGATCCGGATATTGTCATGGTCGGGGAAATTCGTGATCTGGAAACCGCAGAAATTGCTATTAAAGCGGCACAAACAGGCCATATGGTGCTATCCACATTACATACCAATGATGCCCCTCAAACGCTTGGCCGTCTGATGAATATGGGCGTTCCACCTTATAATATTGCCTCTGCAGTCAGTTTAATTATTGCTCAGCGCCTTGCTCGACGCTTATGTAATGATTGCAAGCAACTAGCAGATATACCAAAGGAAGCCCTGTTAGAAGAAGGTTTCACTGAAGCACAGGTTGCTGAGGGCATTACTGTTTATAAACCAGTAGGTTGCTCTAACTGCACCAATGGTTATAGAGGCCGTGTAGGTATTTACCAGGTAATGAAAATTTCTGAAGAAATGGGACGCATTATTATGGAAGGGGGTAATGCCATTGATCTGGCCGATCAGGCAAACAAAGAGGGTATTCCGGATCTCAGGGAATCTGGCCTGAAAAAAGTAATCGATGGCATTACCAGCCTGGAAGAAGTGAACAGGGTAACAAAAGAATAACTAACCTAATAAAACAGCAAAAATAACGATATTTAAGGAACACAAATGGCAGCAAAAAACAAGCCCGCTCCGTTTTTTATCTGGGAAGGTGCAGATAGAAATGGCAACCGGAAAAAGGGGGAAATACAGGCAAGCAATATGGCACTTGCCAAAGCACAATTACGTCGCGAAGGTATTAATGTCCTTAAAATAAAATTTAAACCAAAACCTTTATTTGGTATGGGCGGACCACGGAAAAAAGCCATTACCCCCCTGGATATTGCAATTTTTTCCCGCCAGATGGCAACCATGATGAAATCCGGTGTACCTCTGGTACAGGCTTTTGAAATTGTCGGGACCGGGCATGAAAATGCTAATATGTCTGAAATGATCATGGCAATTAAAGCTGAAGTTGAGGGAGGCAGTTCTCTTACAGAAGCCCTTAAAAAGTTTCCGCTGTATTTTGATGATCTATACTGCAGTCTGGTTCAGGCCGGTGAACATGCCGGTATTTTAGACAGTATTCTGGATCGTGTTGCAACTTACAAGGAAAAAACTGAAGCCTTAAAGTCAAAAATTAAAAAGGCCATGTTTTATCCTATTGCAGTTATTGTTGTTGCTGTTGTTGTTGTTACTATTTTGCTGATGTTCGTAATTCCAGAATTTGAGGATCTTTTCAGTGGTTTTGGCGCTGAGCTTCCTGCACCAACCCTGGTGGTCGTTGCCATGTCACATTTTGTTATTGATTATTGGTGGGCTTTATTTGGCGGTATAGGTTTAACACTGTATATTTTCTTTTATTTTAAAAAACGTTCCCGAAAAATGCGCGAATTTTTAGATAAATTGGCGTTAAAACTGCCTGTTATTGGCCCAATCCTTGAAAAAGCTGCCATTGCCCGATATGCCCGAACCCTGGAAACCATGTTTGCTGCCGGTACACCACTGGTTGAAGCTTTGGGTTCAGTTTCCGGTGCTGTTGGTAATATTGTTTACAGTGATGCTGTCGATCAGATTCAACAGGAAGTCGCTACGGGTACTCAATTAAATAAAGCCATGTCAAATGTTAACTTATTCCCCAATATGGTGATTCAGATGACCGCAATTGGTGAAGAAGCCGGTTCTCTCGATTCCATGCTGGGTAAAGTGGCTGATTTTTATGAAGCAGAAGTGGATAATCTGGTTGATGGACTGACCAGCCTGTTAGAACCTATTATTATGGCTGTACTTGGGGTAATTATTGGTGGGCTTGTTGTTGCCATGTATCTGCCAATATTCCAGATGGGTAATGTTGTTTAATAAAACTATGAGTATTATTCAACATTTATCCGATAACCCATTATTTTTTTTTATTATTGTTTTTTTCTTTAGCCTGGCAGTCGGCAGCTTCTTAAACGTAGTGATCTATCGATTGCCAATTATGCTTAAACGTG
>JALUZF010000091.1 GCA_027012135.1 Gammaproteobacteria bacterium | reverse complement strand
TTCTGGCTGAGCTGGTAGATTATACAAAAATCCATTTTGCAGTAGAAGAAAGCCTGTTGAGAATATTAGGTTATCCTGGTTATGAAGAACATAAAGACATCCATGATGAACTGCTGGAGCATGTGTTGGATTTACAGAAAAAAGTAGCCTCGGGTAATACCAATATCAGTTTTGAACTGATGCATTTTCTTAAATCCTGGCTGTCCAAACATATTCTGGAAGAAGATATGCAGTACGCCGGTTTTATGCTGGCCGCCGGTGCCCAGCCAAAACTGGAGAAAAAATCCTGGATCCGCAGACTCTGGGGTTCTTAAATATATCTATTTATTCTTATATACGTTAAACTGACAGATTATCCTAAATTGATCAGTAGGTGCAACGAATTAATATAGGATTATTGCAATCATGCATTTTTCGTTTTTTTTTGAGATATATCTATGAGTTTTTCCTCCCTTGGCCTGTCGCCGCTTATTCTGGATGCCGTAACCGAACAGGGTTATAACGAGCCTTCACCTATTCAGGCGCAAGCCATTCCTGTTGTTCTGGAGGGCCGCGATGTAATGGCGGCTGCCCAGACCGGAACGGGTAAAACCGCCGGTTTTACCTTGCCCATACTGGAACTACTGTTCCGTGGTCAGAAAGCCGGTCCTAACCAGGCCCGGGCATTAATACTGACCCCTACCCGGGAACTGGCTGCACAGGTAGCCGAAAGTGTACAGACCTATGGTAAACATCTGCCTTTACGTTCAGCCGTAGTCTTCGGCGGCGTAAAAATTAATCCCCAGATGATAAAACTGCGCCAGGGGGTGGATATTTTAATTGCCACGCCGGGCCGCTTGCTGGATCTGTATAATCAGAATGCCGTGCGTTTTAACCATCTGGAAGTACTGGTACTGGATGAAGCCGACCGTATGCTGGATATGGGCTTTATTCATGATATTCGTAAAATTATTTCCCGTCTGCCCAAAGAACGCCAGAACCTGATGTTTTCAGCGACCTTTTCTGATCAGATCCGTGATCTGGCTAAAACCATTGTCCATAATCCTGTAGAAATTTCGGTCACACCGCGTAATACCACAGCAAAGTCAGTTAAACAGTGGATTTGTCCAGTTGATAAAAAGCGCAAACCGGCTTTATTAACCCATCTTATCTGGGAAAACCGCTGGGAGCAGGTGCTGGTGTTTACCCGAACCAAACATGGTGCCAACCGCCTGACCAAACAACTGGAACAGGAAGGCATTAAAGCGGCCGCAATTCATGGCAATAAAAGCCAGGGCGCCCGTACCCGGGCACTGGACAGCTTTAAGCGTGGTAAAATCAGGGCACTGGTCGCAACCGATATTGCGGCCCGCGGTCTGGATATTGATCAGTTACCGCAGGTGGTTAATTTTGATCTGCCCAGTGTACCGGAAGATTATATTCACCGCATCGGCCGAACCGGCCGGGCAGGCTCCACCGGTCAGGCCGTCTCCCTGGTCAGCCATGATGAGTTTAAACAATTATCGGATATTGAACGTTTAATTGGTGAGTTACTGGACAGGGAAGAAATCGAGGGCTTTGAGCCGGTCAATAACCTGCCCCAGTCCCAATTGCGTCAACCTAAACACAAACGCCCTAAAAAACCAAAACCCGGTCATAAGGACGGTCAGCGTTCCGGTGATATTGCACGTGGTCATAAACCGGCAGGTAAAAATAAAAAACACCAGGGACAGAAGAAACGCCCAGCCAAAGTGGCCGCAGGCCAACAGAAAAAGTCTCAGCAGGATCGGATCTGGTCAAGATAGTATTTTATTGGTTTAAGTTTAAAAATTTAATTCTCTGGTTCACTCATCCAGTCAATGATATGCTGTTTTAAATGCTTGATCTGGTAAGCAGAGATAATGGTTAACTGATAGTCACTGGCTCTGCGCCGGTTGGAATGGGTCAGCTTGTGGTAGCTGACCAGCAGGGCTTTGGACTGGGGGCTGCCATAGTGTTTAATGGTGTCCAGTTTATATAGGGTATTATTGCCGGCAGTGTGTCCATTGTAACGCTTGGTTTTGCATTCAATCAGGTAAAAACGGTTATTGGCCATAAAAGCCACATCCAGTTCATTTTTACTTCCGCAGGGCAGTTCAATTTCCAGCCCCATAACAATATCCTGGATCATTAACTGTTTTTTTAGCGAGCGCAGTTCGGTAAAAACATATTCCTCCAGCCAGCCGCCGTTACAGAAAAAACGGTTCTGCTCATTTTTAAAATCAAACAGCTTACCGTCATAACGAATAATATCCATATCGGCAAATAATTTTACCAGTGCCATAAATCGTTTATCATGACGATCAGAAGGGGTAATTTTAGACTGGAAATTTTTTCCCGTCTGTGACGCATAATAATTAAACTTTCCTAATGACTTCTGGAACTTATCCAGTTGATGAATAAGTTCATGACAGACTTTCTGATGATTTTTTGGGATCTGTTCATGAGGATTCATTTCATTTACCGGCTTGATACCATAAGCCAGCAGATAGTCTCTTAGTTTGAGCCTGTCTTCCAGATCAAACTGGTAGGAGTTCTGGTCTTTTAGCGGTAAAAAATAAAGCCGGTCTGAAGCCTTGTTTACATAAAAGGCAGGTAATTGCCGTTCAGTAAAAATTTCATAACAGATAATACCCAGTAACTGACTGCCACCGGTGACATTGAGTACTAACGGGCTGACTTTGTTATCCTGGGGATCAGGCTTATATTGGTTTAGAATATTATCAATGGCCTGATTGACCTGTTCTGTAATTTTGACGGTATCTTTTTTGTCTTTAATTTCCAGAAACCGTGTTTTTATCTGATGGCGATGAAATACTTCAGCAATGTTTTCTGCTTTTTGTCTGAACCAGGTGGGATGAATTAAAAGTACATCATCGGGTTTAAAATTAGAATGCAGGGCCGGAGTAATATTAAATTCTTCATTTTGGGAAACAAGACAAATATGAGTTTTGTATCGTTGCATAAATAGAATAGGCTTTAGGTTTTAGGTATAAGTTCGGGATGTTTCTTTTTCAGGTGTTTATCAAACAGGGGGCTTTTGTCCGGACTGGAAAAATATTTAATCGCTTTGATGTATTCTTCTCGATTTATTCTGTCTAAAGCCTGTTCTACTTTAAGCAGCTCGCGTTTTCTGAAATAGTCTTCCGGCCATTTGTCCAGTATGGTATCAATATGCAGAGGATATATTCTTAGAGTATTGCCTTCGGCGGTTTCAAACTCTTTATACAGTTTTTTATCCACTATCTTTCCTGTCACACCGGCTTCTTCCAGGGTTTCCATTTCAGCTACTTCATAATGTTTTAAATGATGTTCAGGATTACCCTTGGGCAAAATCCACTGCCGACGGGCACTGTTCATGATCAGCATAATATGAAGTTTCCCTTTTTTAAACAGGAAAGGGAATGAGCCTATTTGCAGCATTGAGTAAAATCCTTTACTGGAAACTGAATATATCAGTTGAACAGCTTTTAAATGTTATTTTAATGAACTGACCACTTCATTAAATAATTTACGATAAGCCTGAGCCGCACTTTTTTTATTGGCATAGGCAAGAACCGGTTCCCTGTGAACGCCCATGCGTTCTATCTCCAGAGAAAACTCAATTATAGTCTTCATAAAATTAGGATGGCGGCTTTCCATCTCTTTAATAGTTTGCCGATGCAGTTTGTTGTTACTTTGCGCCATGGAAAAGAAAGGGCGCAGTTTTTTCTTTTTATAACCATTATTATCAAAGAAACGGATTAATTGTTCATAGGTACGTTCGGATAATGTTGTTGGTATAACAGGAACCAGGATCAGATCGGCCGCATTAAACACGTTTTCAGATAACAGGTTAATATTAGGCGGACAATCAAGAATAACCAGATCATATTCATCCTCAAGTAGTGCCAGCATTTCTTTTAAACGTTTTCTGGATTTGCTCATACTGCTGAGCATAATGTCGAAGTTTCTAAAAGACAGGTTAGCGGGCAGTATATCCAGATGCTTATAATTAGAACCGCGGATATTTTTTAATAAACGGTTTTTCTGGTTAAAGAAAAAGCCTTTTTTCTGTTTTTTTCCGGGGCCGATACGAAAATAAAAGGATGAAGCACCCTGGGGATCCAGATCAATAAGCAGGGTTTCATTACCGGCGCGGGCAGAAGCATAGGCCAGGTTAACCGATGCCGCAGTTTTTCCGACCCCGCCTTTTATACTATAAGAGGCAATTACTTTCATTTCCTGCCTCCTTTGTCTTTTTTGCTGGTTTTCTCAGAAACAAAGGTCTCTTTAAATAAACGCTGGTTTTCTTTATTGGAAAAAACCGCCAGGGCGTCAATACAGCGTTCTCGTTCCTGCAGCTGCATGGTGTGCAGGGAAGAGATTAAACCGCCCAGTGAGGCAATCAGCATAATATCTTTTTTTGATTTGTGTTCAGTTTCATCCAGATAGTTTTCCAGAAATTCAGCCTGTACGCTTAAATCATTAAAAATACCCAGGTGATTCTGCAATGCTTTTAAATGGCGGCCTGCAATTTTAACCTGCTTTTTATTAAACAGACTGCCGAAGAAATACAGCAGGTAGCGCAGTTTTTTACAGGCAATGCGGATATTATGGATATCCTGATCCGGTGTGTCATGAGTGATTTTTGCCGCCGCTTTCTGAATTTTTTTATAGCGTTTCTGGATCTTGGTAACTGCGAGGTTGATAATCGGCTGTTCACTCCAGTGGGTTTCCAGGGCAGAATAGTTATTTTTAAAGCGTTCTTCCAGTTCCGTGATTTCCTTTTTGTAAGCCCGGCTGGCCAGCCAGCGGGCAATACGTCTGACCTCAGCGGTACGGGACTGTTCAAAATCATTAAACATGGGCAGCAGACCATCCCTTAGACTGGGCGGCAGCAGGGCCATATAACGTTTCTTGTCCAGAATAAAGACATCCAGGTCACGCAGGCGATTAGTTTCACTGGCCAGGGCACCAAAACGCTGTTTAAGTTCAATGACATCATTGGGAGGAAAGACTTCCTTTAACTGAGCTACGGCGGCTCTGACCATGCGCAGAGCGACCCTGTAATGGTGTAAAAATTCGGTGTCTATATCCTTGATTATTCCTGGTTCAGTCTGGCGTTGTTTGTCTATCATTATAGAAATAATAACGCTGGCTGCTTCTCTGGAGGACATTTGTGGGTCCAGATCCAGCTGGGGTTTGATATTAAATGGTTTCGGCATCACCCCCAGGGCACTTAATAAAGAATCAATGGGACTAAGTCTGGGCATAAAACCACCCAGACTTTTAATCAGTTCAGATGCCTGTTTATTTTGTGTTTTATAGCCGGTTACCGGGATAAGTCTGGCCATACGGAATACGGCCTTGCGGCTGTTTTCAGGACGGTAAATGGTGAGCAGCTGGCAGAAAACCAGAATTTTTCCGTCATTGTCCATCAGGTTAAACTGTTCTGTTCTTAACAGGCCTTCATAAACAGGGTACATGGCCCTTAAATCCAGCAGTTTTTTAAGAATATCCCGTTCTGGGGATTCAGGTAACTGCCACCAGAACCTGGTTCTGGCATTAATATCTTCAATGGTATGGGCTTCATCGGGATCCAGAATATCCTCTTCATCAAACCATAAGCTGATCCGCTGGTTATCATGTCGCACGGCCAGGATCCGGTGTTCGTACAAAGCCCATTCAAAACTGTCCAGAATAGCTATCTTTTCAGAGGTGTTTTCAACCTGTTTAATGATAAATTCCTGCCCCAGGGTGTCCAGAAAGTTTTTTTTGGTCATATTATCCGGCAGTAGATAATGGCTTTGTCGAATTTTGGAAAGTTTCATAATCAGGCTCTGATAATTGTTCTTATAATGGATATTACATTTATGTTTCACTATAGCCAAATTAAGGCAATAAATAAAGAAATCAGTCGATTAGCAAAGCTTATTAATGTGTTTGGAGGCTAAAATCGGTTATGATTGAATTTAGAGTTTAAGAAGCAGCCGGCTGGAATTTTTAAGTGCAGATAAATACAGGAAAATTAAATACAGACCAGGTTGATGTATGGATCTGCAGGGCAGCACAGTGGGCTGAAAAGAGAGATGTGTTTTTCTCAGAATTATCCTCTGACGAACAGGAACGGGCATTACGTTTTAAATTTTCAGAACATCAGGACCGTTTTGTTATTTTTCATGGCTTTATGCGCAGGGTTCTGGGTAGCTATCTTGTTACTGAGGCTTCCTCGCTGGTTTTTAAAACGGCTGAAAAAGGCAAACCTTATCTTGACCCCCCTGACAATGAGATCTGTCCGTTAAAGTTTAACCTTAGCCATACAGAAGATATTGCATTGCTTGCTGTTAGTTCCGGGCTGGATGTGGGCATTGATATTGAAAACAGGCAGCGAAACAGTGACTGGCAGGGGATAGCCCGGCGTTTTTGTACTCCTGAAGAACAGGAAGCTCTGTTTTCATCAGGAAGTATGGACGAGCAGAGAGAAGCATTTTTTGATTTATGGACTCGCAAAGAAGCCTATATAAAAGCTCTGGGCAGCGGTCTGGCCCTGTCACCCACTCAGTTCAGCCTGACGGTCGCACCGAAGCCCCCAGCTCTGCTTAAACATTATAGTGATCATTTCAGACCGCAGCAAAAGGTGATCTTTGAAACCATAAAACTGCCACTGAATCTGTCAGACTATTGTGCAACTCTGGCGGTGCAGGGCATTTTTACACAATATAAGCTGATGGTGCCAGGAAGTTTATAATGGGGATTCATAGAAAATATAGGGTGTAGCATAACCACTAATTTCAAAATAAAGCTTCTTCTCCCCGGCATCCACTTTAAAATTGAAATTTTTATCCAGATAACCATAGCCATAGCGATAATCCCTGGATTCCTTCCCTGAAGTACTTTGAGCGGTGGATAATTTATCAATTTTAATAAACCGCTGTACCAGTTTTTCACCCATATATATATCCAGAACACCATCAGTACCGGTCCAGTTCTGAATAGAGCGGCTGATCTTATTCTGTGACTCCTGCGTACAGCCTCCAAGAACCAGTAAACCCGCCATCATTATTATTAAAACTATCAATTTTATCTTCATATTCTCTACCTGAATTTTAAATTCTAAAACTCTGCACCTGAAAACCCGCTCTTATTTTTCCCGGATAGCATAAACACAGGACTGGCAAAATATTACAGCACCAGACTCATATGTGCAGATAATAGAAAAAGCCCCGCTGTAATGGATTACAGAGAGGCTTTTAAAAGTACAATATTTGTTTAAATAAACAGCAGGATTATTTGCCCAGCTTTTCCTTAATGGCATCAATAACAGCATCACTGGAAGTTGCCTGAACGGTCAGCAACAGACCTTCTTTTTCATAGAAACCGGCCAGAGGTGCTGTTTTTTCATTGTAAACGTCCAGACGGTTGCTGATGGCTTCTTCAGTTTCGTCATCACGCTGTACTACCGGGCCGCCGCACTTGTCACAAATGCCTTCAACTTTAGGTGGGTTAGATTTAACATTATAGATTTCACCACACTTGGTACAGGTACGACGAGTGGTCAGGCGATCCAGAATAACATCACGAGGCACGTCAATATTGACGACAGCGTCCAGTTCTTCACCCATGTCGGCCAGTAATTCTTTCAGTGCTTCAGCCTGGGGAATAGTACGTGGGAAACCGTCCAGCAGATAGCCGTTTTTACAGTCGTCTTCTTTCAGGCGATCACGCATAATACCCATGATCAGTTCGTCAGATACGAGATCACCGGCTTTCATAGCCGCTTCTGCCTGTTTGCCCAGCTCTGTACCTGCAGCAACAGCTGCACGCAGGATATCACCAGTAGAAATCTGAACAGAACCGTCCATTTTGGTTAATAATTTGGCTACAGTACCTTTACCGGCACCGGGTGCACCTAAAAGAATCAGTTTCATGAATATCTCCTGAAGTAATATAAAAAGGGAAAATGCAAAATTTAATCGGGAGAATATACACTTTTTTGAGCAAAAATAATAGTTGCTTTTTAAGACATTTTATTAAAATAATGTCCGGTTCAGATATTAAGGAAGCAAAACCATGCCAAAAGCTGCAGATTTAAAAAAAGGCGCCATAATTGAGCAGAACGGTCAGTTGCTGCTGGTGCGCAATATTGATGTGCGCAGCCCGTCATCCCGCGGTGCCAATACCCTGTATAAAGTCACCTTTACCAATATCCAGAAAAAACAGAAGGTGGAGCAGACTCTGATTGGCACGGACTTTCTCAAGGAAGCCGACTGTAATCGAACCATGCTGCAGTTTCTGTTTAAAGATGAGTCGTTTTATAATTTTATGGATGTGGAAAATTATAACCAGTATGTCCTGGCTGTTGAGGATGTGGATGATGCAGCAGGCTATCTTAAAGACGGTCAGGAAGGTATTCTGGGTATGCTCTATGAGGATAATCTGATTGGTATTGAACTGCCTACAGCTGTCAGCCTGAAAGTAGTTGAAACCGCTCCGGGCATTAAGGGAGCCTCGGCCTCCGCCCGCACTAAACCGGCGACCCTGGAAACCGGGCTGGTGGTACAGGTGCCGGAATATCTGGAAGAGGGTGAAGTTATTAAAATTAATACTGCAACCGGCAAATTCAGTTCCAGAGCCTGAATGGTAGGAGACAGTCATGAACGGTAGGAGACAGTCATGAAAAATAGAGTTAACGGCATACGTTTTTTTACTTGCAGCTTAATATTTCTGCTTAGTACGGTCTTTGCCGGTTCTGTACTGGCTGATAAACCGGCAGAAAAACCGTCTTTATCTTCAGCAGAACGCAGTATTACCCTGAAACTGCCGCCGGAAAATCTGGCCAGGTGGTATAAACCGGAGAATAAACGTCAGGTCTGGTTACACACCATGTTTCGGCTGCGCAGGGAAATGCTGGCCATGCAGGATTATTCGGCAAAAGGGCAGCAGAATGATTTAAAAAAATGGGCTGACAAGTTTACTGATGATTACTTGTCCATTGCCAGAATGATACCGCAGTGGGAAAAATATCTGTATAAAGATAAGCTGAAAACGCTGCAAACCGCCGTGAATAATCAGCAGTACAGTCAAATTCCGCTTATTTTAAAGAAACTGGGAAAAAGCTGTATGCATTGCCATGATGACTATCAGACCATGACGACTCTGTTATTCCGCAGTGCAGATTTCAGCCGGCAGACTGTGGTAAATCGTCAGACTCAGAAAACTGTGGATTATGATGATGTAATGGAGGAGTTATCTGATGCGGTTAACCGCCTTAATATCGCCATAAAAGACGGTTATTTTGATACAGCACTGGAAAATCTTAAACCGGTAAAAGAGCAGTTAGCGGATCTGTCTGATAGTTGCAGTAACTGTCATAAAAAAGATAAAGAACCTGTACAGAGAATAATAGGCGCAGCCGATGAATTATTACCTGAACTGGAACAACAGTTAAAGGCTGGGAATAAAAGCCACTCCGGCAGGAAACTGGGTGAATTTGCAGTAAAAGTCTGTGCCCGCTGCCATGCTATCCATCGTTTAAGCTCTGATTTGAAATCTATTCTGGAATGAAGCCCTAAGGGCGTTTAATATCGTGTTTTTTTATAATCTAAAAACTAAATGTAAGTATTCAGGTAATTATTTTGAGTAAACCCAATATAGAAATACCCATAAACCATGAGCCGTCAAAAGAAACCCTGGTTTATACCATTGACAACAAGCTGTATATTAACCTGACAGACCGCTGTACCCTGGCCTGTGAGTTCTGTCCTAAAATTCAGGGCAGTATGGATGTGCATGAATACAATTTATTATTGTCCACCCGTCATCCGGTTGAGGAATATAAGGCGGCGATTGGCGATGCCTGTCAATATGATGAAATTGTATTTTGCGGTTTTGGCGAACCCACACTACGCTTAAAAGAATTACTGGAGATTGCCTGTTACTGTAAAAAGGCTGGAGTTCCGGTTCGGGTCAATACCGATGGTCTGGGTAATCTGGCTAATAAACATAATATTCTGCCGGAACTGGCGCAATGTGTTGATGCCCTGTCGGTATCTATGAATGCCCAGAATGAAGAAGTCTATGACCGCCACTGTGTTCCAGCCTTAAAAGGTTCCTATGACAGTATGCTGGAATTTTTACGTCTGGCACCGCAGTATATTCCTGATACCACGGCCACGGCTATTGATGGGCTGGAAGGTGTGGATATTAAAGCCTGTGAGGCCAGGGCAAAAGAACTGGGGGTTAAATTCAGACGCAGGGTACTGGATATTGTGGGCTAAAGGATGAATGAGGTTTAACTGAACCCCGGATGTAGTGACTCATTTTCATGTCGGGTATTTACCTGAATAGTATTGTATTCATCATATTGAACAAAAAAAGTAATAGGGCGACAGCAAACCTGACAATCTTCAATATATTCCTGACCATTATAAGTGCAGTCAATTAATACATTGATTTGCTCGCCACAATAGGGGCATGAAACAGTGATTTCTTCCTGATGATTCATAAACTGGTTTATAATTTAAACAAAAACTTTAACACTTAATGATGACGGAGACAATGAATGGTGGATGATATAGAACGTTTCCTAATTTAGCACAACTATAATGTTTTTGAATCTAAAAGCAGCTATGTAACATATATTAAAAATGCTATAATTATAAATAATTTTACTCAAGCAAAGAGTAATAACCAGTAAGTTTACAAAGATATAAGACAAATAGCAATTGAACGTTTTCCATTCAGAATTTTTTATATTAACAAGTCTCAACATTTTATAGTTACAGCAGTTTTCCATGTCAGAAAAATCAAGTTTCATGGCAACAAAGAATATAATAGTCATTTAAGTGAAAATTGTAAGTCATTTCCTGAATTTTTAAATTAGTTGCACCGGTACATGTATGTTTTAAAACACATACAATTAACTTTAAGTAGCGCACTAATGAAAATAAACATAA
>JALUZF010000090.1 GCA_027012135.1 Gammaproteobacteria bacterium | reverse complement strand
CAATTGCCCTGGGTGTCCATATTTTTTGAGTCAGCCTTGGGCTTTTCGTAAAGATATTTTTGACGTAAAACGGCCACTTGAATAACAGCAGGGATGGTAACTCGATAAGCTGGCCCTGCAATATCAATGGTGGTCAATAAGCCAGTCATACTCCAACCAATGGGGCCAGTCAGAACTGCCAATGTTCTGGTAAGTGCAAGATTACCTGAAAGGGACAAGCTTCTACCTAATAGTGTATTCATAAAAGCATTCACTATCATCAAGCTAAGGTGATAAGACTTAAAACCTCCTGCATGAAATACAGCCTGAAATGCAGCAAGCATGACTTCAGGAGTTAAGTTGATGAACTTTGTTGCCCCTGTAGATCGGGCAAGTTCTTTTAATTCCTCTGGACTCATGTTTTCAATTTCATCAATGAGAACTTTCATCAGCAGATTATTTTCAATTTTTGTAACACTTGAATCACTGTGGTAGTTAACTTTTAATTTGTCACAGACATCCATTAGAATCTCTTTGTACTTAACACCCTTACCACCACGCAGCAGGGTTGCAAATGAATTAGCACCATAGCGTTGTAATTCAGCAGCAATTAATTCCCAGTACTGATTATGATCAGGGTGATAAGTCTTATATGCCTCCGACTGGGTCAACGTCTCTGTGAAGCGTATTTTCCCATTCTTTTCATGAGTAAGGCAATCAACCAAGTTCTCAAGATCATCTGACTTGATGTTCTTTAAAAACTCCAAATCACTGTCGTATCGGTATGCGATGATTTCCTCCTATGTTTAATCCTGGTAAATTTATTAAATTCGGTGCATAAGGCTGCCGCAGTTGGTGGAAGTGATTGCAGACACTCATCATTTGAAGGTAAAATTTTTTTAAAAAGTGGGTTTCTTCAATTGCCCTTCCTTACATATATATTTAATAATGCCCTTCTTTCCCAAATACTGCATAGGCTAAATGACCAAGTCCTGCATACCCGTAAATTAGTAATACTATATAATTTACATCGCGATCGTATAAATCAGAAACAACCAAATTAACAAATATTATCATAAGCCAAATGTACAATCCGATTACGCCTGCAAACATTCGTGCCGGATGAGCTGGATAACGAAACATCTTAAACCAAAGGAATAGCTCTAGCCCAATCAAGAAAAATGGTGCTATAAACACCTTAAAGTCATAGCCAGCTGGATACGCTCCAATAATCTGATTCGCATATAAAACATGTACTACTATTTTAACCAATAAAAGCCCAGACGGATGTTACAAACATCACCCAAAGTGGTTTAGCTGTCTCCATTGTCTCTACATATAATCATTTGATCTGGCACTTAGAAACATAACAGTATATTCAACCGCTTACACATTATAACCAATACTACTGTCGCGGCCTATTGTGTTTTTTGGTCCGTTCGGGCTATTATTTTATAACTTTATATCTTCAAGGACTGGATGTCCACTTTTTAGTAAATTTTTAAAAAAAAGAGGGTGTCTTTAATTACGTTAGTGATTAGCAATGAGCTGCTTTTTCACCGAACGCCACAAATCACCGGCAGACAAAAAGGGACGAATATTTTGTGTAAAATGACGCGAAGCGGAATACACAAAACAGGCGGCGCTTTTGACTGTCCGCCTGAATTTTCCTTGTAATGTGCGCATTTACAGTTGAAACACTTGCCTAAACGCTCCTTACGTCACCGTTCTTCCTTATACCGATAAGGCCTATTATTCCTGCAACAAATAAAAAAGCAGTCGCCGGAGCAGGTATGGAACTAACCGTAGCAAGTTCAGTAATCACTGGTGCACCCGTAGTCCATGTATAATCAACCTGTTTCACATAACCAACTCCTGGAACTAAATAATCATACCAATATGCAGAGTTATCTAGAGAAGGATCATCGAAGTCGAAATACACTTGGTGCACATAGGCATTATCAAACACTCCATAAGGGACAGTAACTGATTCTACCGAAATTATTTTTGTAATTTGTGTGCCAGTTAATCCGGTGTCTGCCCATGTATCTGAAAAGCTCCACGATGTCCCAATTGGAGCAACTTGCAAAAATGGAGTTCCTGATGGTGCATAAACTCCCGTATCTGTAGATCTAAAGATTGCAGTGTTATATTGCGCATCCCTATGCGTGTTCCAAAATTCGGCTTGTATATACTCCAGACCGCTGATGTTGACAGTATCTATACCTGTAATTGTCTCCTTCCATACGCTGCCAACTGAATTGTATTTATTATATGTATAAACATCACCTACATTTAGTGGTAAGGCTAATACAGCAACCGCATTCGAGGTTTGGAATAGAAAGCACAACACAATTATCAACATATAATATTTTTTCATAAAGCACTCCTACAATAGAACAGTTAATCTTCTTGGTTAATAATAAATTATCATAGGTATGTCTTTAAGGATTTTATCATTTCGTTTCAATGATTTACCCATCAGGATGAAATTCCATAATTAGGTTCTACACCAAACTGATAAAGTCCAAAAGACTTATCTCGTTTAGGATGAGCTCTGCCAGCATTTTCTTTCAGGAAAAAATACGTTCTTTCGAGCACATTAGTGAATTGTTTTCGTTTATAGTTAACGATGGGTTCCAATAATGAATACCACCAGTAAACGGTCGTTTTGGAGACTGTCAATGTCGACATCTCCATTTGGTAAAATTGTTCTATGGAAGTGATTGCAGACACCCATCATTTGAAGGTAAAAATTTTTTCAAAAAGTGGGTATTTTCAATTGACATTCCGCTAAAGCCTAACTCTTACCATAATCGGACGCAAAAAGCAAAGCGCAGCGGTGAATTTGAGACTGAATTTAAGACATATATGGACGCCCCCCGAATGTCAAACTGATTTTGCTCTAAATCTTTTGCTTTTCAGCTCAATTCGTTAGATTTAAAATAAAGTTATCCATTAACCTGAAAGTGATTGGAGAACATTTTATTTCTTTTCTCCCTGGTCACTCTGGTCAGGTCGATTTTTTAGTGATCACCCCATTTATATAGTTCGCCCTGAACAAAGCATATAACATTGATCTATAAGGAAATATTGCTGGATTATGGGTGTTAAATTTACAAGTTTTTGGTAAAATAAGCCTTATTACCTTGCAATTTTCAGACCAAAATGAAGCCAAAGAAACAGCCTAAAATACCTCAGGAAGACCTGTTCAGGATGCGCCTTGAAAACATGCTGGACACAAAGCATGAGTTGATT
>JALUZF010000089.1 GCA_027012135.1 Gammaproteobacteria bacterium | reverse complement strand
AAAGCTGTATCCACTATCTCCACAAAACCACCGCCGGCTGGGCGGCCGGGTTGACCCTGCTTTTACAAGAGCAAAACCGGGAAATCTGCGCCCGGGATCAGGGCGAAGAATTTGATCATCAGGAACTCTTTGATTATTTTGCAGGCGTTATTTTTGCCGGCCTTGGTGAACAGGAAAAAGACAGGCTGATGCTGGCTGCCCAGTTTCCAGAAATCCGGCCGGGACTTATAGACAGGCTGCAGAAAACAGATGGCGGTAGAGCATACTTTCTCCGCCTCAGCCGGGAGAATTTTTTTACCTACAGACTGGACAACCAGGGTGAATTGTTTCAGTTTCACCCTCTGTTCAGGCAATTCCTCCGGCAAAAGGCCAGAACAGTTATGCCTGCCGTGGTACTCACCCCTTTGCTGGAGCAGGCGGCAGACTCCTTTGCAGCCGATAATCGTCAAACCGAGGCGGTTGATCTGCTCATTCAGGCCAAAAGCTGGAACAAGGCCGCAGAGCATATCAGAAAAAACGGCGCGGTCATGCTCGACCAGGGCAGATTCAAAACCCTGCTTCGCTGGCAGCAGGCCCTGCCCCAACAAATCGTCGGGGAGAATCCGTGGCTTCTCTTTTTCTTTGGCGTTGCGACCACGGCCTTTGATCCCATGCAGGCCATTGAAATCCTGAAAAAAAGCTTTTCACTTTTTCAAAAGAAGCACGACACCACCGGTTCGCTCCTTGCCTGTTGCTCGCTGACCAACTCGATCATCAACCATCTCTCTGAGCTGCCGGCCCTTGACCCCTGGTTGGATTTCCTGGAAGAACAGCTTGATCCCCGGACCCTGCCCGATGATGGTTCTTTTGCAAACAGCACCATGGCTGCTGCCATTGCCAGGGCCCTTGTCCTGCGCCGCCCTGACCATCCTGACCTCGAGCACTGGCTGCAGCGTATTGTCCGCCAGGGCGGTATGCATCCGGCCCTTATCACCCATTACCTGTGGACAGGCAGATTCCCGGAAGCCCGGGCCGCCCTTGACAATATTTACGCGCACAAGGACCGGATCGGATCAAAGCTGTTATTGTCCGCCATTAAAGCCATGGAGGTGCAGTATTACCTGATCATGTGTGAGCCGGACAAGTGTATCAGGGTGATTGAAGAATCACTGCAGATGATGGAGGAGACCGGTATCCGGGTATGGGAGGTGCATTTTTTTATTCTCGGCGCCGGCTGCTGCCTGAACTGCGGCAGAAAAAAAGAGGCGGCCGGTTACCTGCACCTGATGGAGCAACATATCGACCGTGCCCGGCTGCTTGAGCGCAGTTATTACCATGTGGTGAAAACCCTGGAAGCACTGCTTGCCGAGGACCTGGTCGCGGCAGACCGGCATCAGCGTTCAGCCCTGGATATGGCGGAAAAAATCGGCATGCCGTCCTATTCCACCTGGTGCTGGTATGGATCGGCCCTGGTCGCTGTCTTTCAGCAAAATTATACGGCGGCGGCCACCCGTTTTGAGAGGGTTTTTCAATTGGCCGCAGCACCGGGCAATCCCTGGTTCACCTGCCAGGCCCACCTGGGCCTTGCCTATATGCACAGGCAGAAGGGAGAATGGCAGGAAATGCGCCACCATCTGCAACAGGGCTTTTTGCTGGCCCGTAAGAAGAATTACCTGACCTTTTTCTTTTTTCTGCCGAAAATGATGGAAACCCTGGCTGTGGCCGCTCTGGAAGAAAATATCGAACCGACCTTTGTCCGCCGGTTTATCGTCCGATGGAATCTGACCCCCGCTGATCCGCCAATACATATTGACAACTGGCCCTGGGCGATCAAGATATTTACCCTGGGCAGGTTTTCGATACTGAGGCACGGGAAAAAATTATCCCCGGCAGCCAGGGCGAAAAATAAACCGATCCAGCTTCTGCAGGCCATTATTGCCCTTGGCGGCAGACAGGTGAACAAAACAAAGCTTGCTGATATCTTCTGGCCCGACTCCAACGGCGACGAACAGGCAGCGGCCCTGAAGATCACCCTGCACCGGTTGCGGCAACTGTTACAGGTGAAAGATGCCATCATCCAGACTTCCACCTATCTAACCCTTAATCCCCGAATCTGCTGGGTGGACTGCTGGCAGTTTGAGCGTCTTGCCGGCAGTGCCCTGGTTGGCGGTAATCTCGACCAGCGGGGCCGGTCCATTGCCATTGGCAGGGCCCTGCCCGTCTACCAAGGTTCTTTTCTGGCCTCCTTAGAGGACGAACCCTGGATTTTTTCTTATCGGCATCGGTTGCAACATCTTTTTGAGCAGCTTGTCAAAGATCATGGAGAAACGCTTTCGTCATAACTACTTGAAATCATCACTAATGATAGTGCGCATATTTCACAAGCGATCTGCTGCAAGGCCCGAAAACATCATGCCTGCTGCGTTACAGCGTAAAAAGGATTCCTCGAAATCTGTAGTCGGGGACGGGAATCCAGGTAGATACTGTGCCATGGGATGCACACTGGATTCCCGCCCAACAGATCGCGGGAATGACGAAATCGTTATGCCATGGTGGCACAACAAACAATGAAAATAATCTGTTCCTGAGATTCTTGTTTACCCGCAGAGCGGTGGAACAAGAAAAAGATACCATCCATGACCGGTCTCAATACATTCGTTTCCTGAAAAGAACGGCGGCCACAGCCAAATTGACCAGACCGATCAGGAGCATGGGCCAGTACTGGCTCCAGAGCAGGTCAAAGGAGGCGCCCTGAAGGAAGACCGAACGGACAATGATGAGGAAATAGCGCATCGGGTTGAGGTAGGTAAGGGTCTGGACAAATTGCGGCATATTCTCGATGGGGGTGGCAAAGCCGGAGAGGATGACCGCCGGCACCATGAAGAGAAAGGCCCCCATCAGCCCCTGCTGCTGGGTAACGGAAAGCGAGGAAATCATCAGGCCGATACCGATGGCGGAGAGAAGAAAAATAAAAAGACCGAGATAAAGCGCCGGAATGGAACCCCGGAGCGGCACATGGAACCAGAGGACGATCAGGGTGATGATGAAAGTCCCTTCCAAAGCGCCGATGATCAGGCCGGGCAGAGATTTTCCCACCAGGATCTCAAACGGCGTCATCGGTGTGACCAGCAGTTGGTCAAAGGTACCGGCCTCACGTTCCCTGGCAACCGACAAAGCGGTGACCTCCAGGGTGACCACCAGGTTCAACAGGGCGACGATACCGACAATAATAAACCAGTGTGAATCCAGGGTGGCATTGA
>JALUZF010000088.1 GCA_027012135.1 Gammaproteobacteria bacterium | reverse complement strand
AAATAGGGCAGGAGCATACATTTAATAATTCTCATTTAGACGCAAAGACCATATCCATTCACCATACTCCTTGTTGAAGACGCCTTTCTCTTAATAAAGAGCACATCCATGGAGGCTTTTCGGCAAGAAGTATGGTGAATGGATACTCAGAAGCTGTAAATACCGTCCTTTTTAGCCTGCTGCAATTTATGATAGGCTTCCAGCAGGCTGTGATGACGCTGCATGTCCTTTAATTCCAGCCCGGCATTCCACAGGCCGTCGTAGTTCTGTTCTCCGTCAACCAGGGCAATACAGCGGTCAATCATGTCCTTTCCGTACAGGGTATTAAAACCGGGCAGATAGTCGTTTCTCTGGCGCTGTTCATCCAGTTCTATCTGTAATAAGGCAATCAGTGCCCGATAAAACTTGTCCCGCTGCTCACTGAGCTGACCCAGTTCCAGACACCATTCACTCCAGTCCAGTGCCTGCTCATAGTCGCCAATATGCAGAGACAGCATGCCTTTCAGTTCACCAATACGCAGGCTTTCCCAGACACTGCCCGGATCCGGGGCAATACCAATCAGACTGCAGACCTCGGAATGGTCACTGAATTCACTTTGTTCCAGATGTTCCAGCAATGCTTCAGCCTGTTCCCGGCTGAGACTGTGCAGATTGAGGATCGGCTCTCTGAAGTCCACACCCTCATTATTATTCTGCCAGTGCAGTTCATCCACGGGATAAATTTCTGATACCCCGGGCACAATAATCCGGCAACCATAAACCCCCAGATGTTTATAGTCAGCAATATAAATCTGCTGCTGTTCTGCTTCCAGAAGATTGACCAGAAACTCAAATTCAGATTCAGTAGTACTGTCAAAATCCCAGTACACAAACTCATAATCACTTTCGTGTTTAAAAAAGTCATAGGAGATTAAACCGCTGGAATCAATAAAGTGGGTCTCCAGATTAACCGGATCGGATACCGCTTCATCATCAAAGCTGGGCGTCTGAAAACCGTCCAGAGATTCCAGACGGCGGCCCTGCAGCAGTTCGGTCATGGTGCGCTCAAGCGCAACTTCAAAGCTGGGATGAGCCCCAAAAGAGGCCAGGCAGCGGCCGGATTCGGGTTCCATCATAATAATAGAAATGACTGGATAGCGGCCGTCCAGGGAGGCATCTTTTACCTCGATAATAAAACCTTCCTGCTCCAGTGCCTGTTTGGCAGAAAGCACCTTGGGATACATTTTTATAATATGCTCAGGCACCTGCGGCAGGCTGATGCGCTCGGCAATGATCCGGTTTTTTACATAGCGCTCAAAAACTTCGGAAAGCGCCTGGGTACGGGCTTCCGCTTTAGTATTACCTGCCGACATGCCGTTACTGACGTATAAATTACCGACAATATTGACCGGAAACAAGATAGTCTGCTGGTCACTATGGCGTACAAATGGGATGGTGCAGATGCCCCGTTCACGATTGCCGGAATTGGTATCCACCAGCATAGCGGGGGTTAATTGCTGCTGTGGATCATAGAAATCCCAGAGTGCTTTATCCAGCATTCCTTCGGGCATCGTTTCAGAATCGGTGATAGCAAACCATTTTTCATCGGGATAATGAACAAAATCGGCTTCAGCAATAGCCTGTCCAAGATAAAAATCCGCAAAAAAGTAATTGCAGTTCAGACGCTCAAAAAATTCCCCCAGGGCACTGGCCAGGCAGGCATTACGGGTACTGCCCTTGCCGTTGGTAAATAATAAGGGACAGTTCCGGTCACGGATATTAACGGAGTATATGGCATTAACAGGGTTTAGCCAGAGGGCTTCTTCAATATCAAAACCCAGGGTTTTAAGCTGGGACTGCATGTATTCAATCGAAACCTCCAGGGCTTCGTCTTTACCTTTTATCCAGGTTTTTTTAGGCATTATTATTCCGGTCAGGGTGTTATCCAGTTTAAACACGGAGTACTCACTGTCTGTAGTGCTTTGATGAAGTTTCAGAAACAGGGATGTTTCTGAAAAGCCTCCATGGATGCGCTCTTTATTATAAGAGAAAGGCGTCTTCAGCAAAGCACTACAGACAGTGAGTACGGATTTTAAACTCAAGTTTATTTGCTATTAAGAAGAAAAACACGCTCATTAAAATAAGACATATTCTGCGAACGCGGGCTGCGCTGTCGGGGTTCTATTGGGGATACTTCCAGCAGTTCAATCGAAAAATAAGGTTCATACAGGCTGAAAACTTCATCCTGAGTGACTGAAAACGGCGGGCCCTGTTTTTCTTCTTCGTTATAATCAAGGGTTAATAATAGCATAGAAATTTTTTCCGGCAGGATTTCCAGTATCTTCTGCACATAGTTTTTACGCATTTCAGAAGGCAGAGCCACCAGGGCGGCACGGTCATAAACCGCTTTAATATCAGATAGTTGCTCTTTTTTTAAAGCAAAGAAATCACCGCTGATAATATCAATATCCTCACTATGCCAGAGGGTCATTGGTGTTTGACCGGTTGCAGAATTTTCATCAGAAATGACAGTTTTACTTGCATTTAACTGTTGTTCTGTATAAAAATCTTGCACCGCCAGTGTGCTGAGTTCATTTCCAAGAACTTTCAGCCCCTGTTGTGGAAAATAACACAGGTCCAGACTTTTGCCGCACAAAGGCACAAAAACCCGGCTGTTTTTCGGAACCTTAAGTTTTGGCCAATACTTTGATAAGTATGGATTTATTGTATCCAGATGAAAGCCGATACGCTGTTCCTGCCAGCGCTGATGCCAGTATGATGAGTGCATATAAAACCTGTTTTAAAAACCTGAATCTGGAATTTATTGTAACTGCTCAGCGTGTTTAGATTTTGCGCCAGTTCAAGGCATTTTCGCACGGAAAATGTGAGCGTATATTCATACGTGACCATTTGAGTACGAAAATAACGCCGAAATGGTGCAAAAGATGAATACGCTGAGTAATTACAATTTATTTACTACTTATTGAGGTAATTTCCTTGACAAAAGAATGCTTTAACCTTTATTCCTATATAAGGAATCGGGTGCAATCATAAATTGAATGTAATAAAAGATAAAGAAAACATAGGTACTTGTCCAAAATTATAAACCGTATTATGCACAAAAACTGATAATATGCAGAACTAAAAAACATTAAAACAACTAGAACAACAGAGAGTTAAAAAATAAAACACTATGGGTAAATCACTGGTTATTGTCGAATCGCCTGCCAAGGCCAAAACCATTAATAAATATCTGGGTAAAGATTTTGTAGTCAAAT
>JALUZF010000087.1 GCA_027012135.1 Gammaproteobacteria bacterium | reverse complement strand
AGAAAATAACACCAGGTTACATAATCATTACCACAATATTCACTGCCGTACAGGCAGCTTAGAAAATATATCCCAATATCGTAATAGCAACAATAGCATTCACTGCCGTACAGGCAGCTTAGAAATTATTATACGCGCATCTTACAATCAGCCCGCTATTCACTGCCGTACAGGCAGCTTAGAAATGTTTGTCCATATATTCATAAGAACGAACAAAATTCACTGCCGTACAGGCAGCTTAGAAAGCAAAGGATGTAGCTACAACCCACCAGGCTACATTCACTGCCGTACAGGCAGCTTAGAAATGCAGGGCTGCCTGCCCCTTCATCTGTTCAGCATTCACTGCCGTACAGGCAGCTTAGAAATGGAAAAAACCTGAACTGCAAGTTTATTGGCATATTCACTGCCGTACAGGCAGCTTAGAAATAATTCTATAGCAATACTTGCTACCCCCTATTATTCACTGCCGTACAGGCAGCTTAGAAAGGTACCGGTTATTCCTCACTGAGTTATTTAAAATTCACTGCCGTACAGGCAGCTTAGAAATTATAAATCAATAGCCTATCGGTGAACATCTTATTCACTGCCGTACAGGCAGCTTAGAAATCTTTCAGTAATTCATTAATCTTGGTGAACTTATTCACTGCCGTACAGGCAGCTTAGAAAGATAACCAGAAAGGAAGGTTTGTCGTAACATTATTCACTGCCGTACAGGCAGCTTAGAAAATGATTCACTATCGCTTTACAGACATGATATTATTCACTGCCGTACAGGCAGCTTAGAAAATAATTTTGTAGTCAGTTATATTCTTCATGCTATTCACTGCCGTACAGGCAGCTTAGAAAACATACTGAACACCTGTTGCCATAACCGTGGCATTCACTGCCGTACAGGCAGCTTAGAAATTTTTGAAATTCAGGCCAGACTTTTTAGCGTATCCAGGGCGTTTGTTGTATTAAGTTCAGGTGGCACGGTGACATTGCTGTGTGACAATACGCTCGATGCGTTGCAGTGATGGATAATCACCGTATTGCTCTTTAAATAGTGCCTTTGTTTGTCCGAGCTGTTCCAGTAACAAGATTGCGGTTTCTTCTACCAGTTTGCTCAGGAAACGTGAAACCACATCGCATTCTCCGGTCAGCGATTCCAGTGTTTTGTGGTGATTTACCCCGGGTCTCTTTGCCCGTCAATATCGAAGGTGAGATGATAATCGATTCGTTCGATGGCGCGTGTACAAACCAGATCATAGAAGGACGATAGACGAATCTCGCCGTTTGGTAAATACAGTAGCGACAGGTTCCTGGCATGGCCATCCGAGTTGCCGGTCAGGACATTGAAAATTTTCCACGCAGGAGATTTTGTGTATCAAAGGCAGGATCCGTTGAGACATCCTGTAATAATTGGTAGCATTGCGCAAAGGTCGGGTCGCCGGAATCCTGGTATTTTTTTTCGTGCCCGTAGCCAAGCGCCTGACAAATGTCTTCCTGGTGCAGACGTTGTACTTCACCGCGTTCATCCCATACGCGATCATAGCGCTCAATCTGTGCATAGAAACGCTTTTTAATGGACTGCAATTCGATATCGACAACGGGCAACCCAATTTGTCTGGCAAGCAAGCAGGTAAACGTTTCATAGGCCGGCAGATGACGATAGTCCGTTAACTCGAATTTCAGGAAATGATCCATAATAATTCACGTACGGTACAAATTACAGGTTCTGTCGTATGTGAAGCATAAGCTCTTTAACCGTAGCCACGCCCCAGGGTGGCCAGGGTAGCAAAGAAAATTGACCTATGTGACATTCATGCCTGTATGCAAAAAAAAGAAGTAATCCTAGACACCCATTTTTTGCTGAGAAAAAACAAAGAAGGCTTTTTTAATTATATAAAACATCAACTGACATCAGTCATAATTGAAGCAGGCAATGTCAGTATTGGTTTAAAAAGAAAAAGGCTCAGAGATATTCGGGATTCTGGCTATTTTAAACTGAAAATCAAGCAAATCTGTTGTCAATAGCCTGTTTTGAAGATCTTATAATTAATAAAAATTTTATGATTAATATTATTGCAATAAATTCTGTGGTGTGTATAGTGTGTATGATTGCAAGCAATTCAGGCAGGAGGCAAATTGAAAAGCAAGGAGCTGATAAAAATGGTTGAAGCAGATGGTTGGTATGAAGTGAGAACAAGGGGGAGCCACCATCACTTCAGGCATCCGGAAAAATCGGGGTTGGTTACTATTCCACACCCTAAGAAGGATCTGCCAGGTGGTACTGTCAAAAGTATCTTAAAGCAGGCTGGTCTCGAATGAGGACAGTGTTTTTGTTTGGTTTGCCTTAAATGCACATTAGGAAAAAATATGGAATATCCAGTAATTATTCATCATGAAAAAAACAGTGCTTTTGGTGTGACTGTGCCAGATATACCTGGGTGTTTTTCAGCCGGTGATACATTGGAAGAAGCACTGCATAATACCGTTGAAGCAATTCATGGGCATCTTGAAATTTTGGCTGAGGACGGAGAAGATGTACCGCAGGCAACGTCTGTTGATAATTATTTAGATGAAGACGGCTTTATTGGTTTTGTTGATATTGATATAACGCCGTACCTTGGTGTGACTGAGCGGGTTAATATTACCGTGCCAAAACTGGTGCTTAAAAAGATTGACGACTATGTAAAAAAACATCCCGAATATGATTCAAGATCCGCTTTTTTAACAGAAGTATCATTGAGAAAAATAAACTCATAATCTCAATGGATATTGATGCTGACATACATCAGAACGTAAGGCACGAAAATGTTTGCCAGCCTTAACCGCCGCATGGAAATGGCCTGTAAGCTGAATGTCTTTTAATTGATAATACTTTTAACATCAACCAAAGCCTGATCCTGGGCAAACTGAATGGTCAGTGTCTGTCCGGTTTTTAATGATGCAGCAGACTGTACCAGTCGGCCATTCTGATCCTTGACCAGGCTGTAACCACGCCCCAGAGTGGCCAGGGGGCTGTAGGCATCCAGTTCCCGGGCCAGAAATGCCAGTTTCTGCTGTAGTTTTTCAAATTGCGGGTTAAGGCTTTGCTGTAGGCGCTGCCGCAGATAGTCCAGGCGGAGTTGCTGTTGTTTAAGCAGGTGTGCGGGAGAATGCTGCTGCAGACGGGCTTCGAGGGTATGCAGTTTTTCCTGGCGTGACTGCAGCTGAGTCAGCAGCAGGGTTTCCATTCGGTTGCTTAAATCATCAATTCTAAGGGCAATATCATCCAGATAGCGGCCTGGGTGTTTCAGGCGTTTGCGCAGCCAGTCCAGTTGCTGCTGCAGACTTTCCAGATAGCGCTGTATCCGGTTTGCTAACTGGGCTTCAACCGCTTCCAGCCAGTTCAGCCATTCCTGTTGATCCGGGCTGATAAGCTCGGCAGCGGCAGAAGGGGTGGGTGCACGGACATCGGCAACAAAATCACAGATGGTAAAATCCACTTCATGACCTACGGCACTGACCACAGGAATAGGGCAGTCATAAATGGCTCTTGCCAGCGGTTCATTGTTAAACGCCCATAGGTCTTCAATAGAGCCGCCTCCGCGGCCGATAATCAGTATATCGCAGACACCGTGCTGCTGAGCCTGCTGCAGCGCCTTTAATAATTGTGCGGGAGCTTCATCACCCTGTACCTGGGCAGGGTATATAATTACAGGCAGGCCGGGAAAACGGCGTTTTAACACCTGCAGAATGTCATGCAGGGCCGCGCCGGTCGGGGAGGTAATAATGCCCACACAATGTGGATATTCCGGCAGGCTCTGCTTGTGGGCTTCATCAAACAGGCCTTCAGTCTGTAATTTCTGTTTCAGCTGTTCAAAGGCCCGCTGCAGAGCACCGATGCCGGCATCCTCCATGGACTCAACAATCAGCTGAAAGTCCCCCCGTGCTTCATACAGACTGACCCGGGCTTTAAGCAGAACCTGGGAACCTTCTTCGGGAGAAAAATTCAGCCGCTGGTTATTATGCCTGAACATGGCGCAGCGCACCTGGCTCTGATCATCTTTAAGGGTAAAATACCAGTGTCCGGAACGAGGGCGAGCCAGATTGGAAATTTCACCGGTCACCCAGACGGCAGGAAAATTGTATTCCAGTACGCTTTTGACATTGCGGGTAAATTCAGAAACACTCAGCGGTTGAGAGTATGATGCTGTATTAGAGAACTCGGACATGGACTCATCATACCGAAGCAGCGCTTAAAAGTGAATTTTGACAGGAGAGCTTTGATAATTTCTCCTCTGCTCTTAATAATAAGAGACAGGAGGGGTCAAAGGATGGAGGGGGTTGTCAGGTTGAAAGTAACAAAAGAAACAGGAATATGAGCAGAAAAAACAAACGTTTAAACAGAAGCTTTTTTAATAATAAAACCACTCTGGAACTGGCGCAGGCCTTACTGGGCAAGGTGCTGGTACATAAGAGTCCGGCCGGGATTATTAAAGGAATAATCAATGAAACGGAAGCCTATTCCCAGGATGAAGAATCCTGTCATGCTTTTGGCGGCAAACGCAGCAAGCGCAATGAGGTGATGTTCTGGCGGGCCGGACACCTGTATGTTTATTTTACTTATGGAATGCATTACTGTATTAATATTGTTACCGGTGAGCCTGACCGGGCCGAAGCAGTTTTGATCCGCTCTGTACTGCCGCTGGAAGGGCAGGATATTATGCTGCTTAACCGTAAGGGCAGGCAGAAAAACCTGGCCGATGGCCCGGCTAAACTGGCTATGGCCTATGGTTTTGATAAAGCTCATAATGGTGTGGATTTACTGGACAGACAGTCTGTTATTTATCTGGAAGATCTGGGCTATAAGCCGGAAGAGGTTACGCAAACTGAGCGGATCGGCATTTCCAAAGCAAAAGAATTGCCCTGGCGTTTTGTCTGTCATAAATGTGTCCAATAGATATGGGACAATAAAAAAACTTTTCTATTTTTTAGAGGTTTTCCAGAACAGAAAAATAGACTATAATACTCTGTTATCTGTTTAAATTCACCTTGAAGGATTTCCCTTATGCGAATCGTTGAAGAAGCACTTACCTTTGATGATGTCTTACTAGTTCCGGCCTTCTCAGAAGTGCTGCCTAAAGGAGTTGATTTGTCAACTCAACTGACCCGTGATATCAAACTCAATATACCCATGGTAACCGCAGCTATGGATACGGTCACTGAGCACCGTATGGCCATTGCTATGGCTCAGCAGGGTGGTATTGGTATTATTCATAAAAATATGACTGCTGAAGAACAGGCCAGGGAAGTCATGAAGGTTAAGAAACATGAAAGCGGGGTGGTCAAAGACCCCATTACGGTTTCCCCGAACCAGTCTATTCGCGAAGTGATGGAACTGACTCGCATTAACAATATTTCCGGGGTTCCAGTTGTAGAAGGTGATAATCTGGTCGGTATTGTGACCAGTCGTGATTTACGTTTTGAAACTCATCTGGATGATGCCATCAGCAGCATTATGACACCAAAAGACAAGCTGGTGACTATTAACGAAGGTGCGAGCAGACAGAAAGCAATGGACTTATTGCATCAGTACCGCATTGAAAAGGTACTGGTCGTTAATGATGCTTTCCAGCTACGCGGTATGATTACGGTAAAAGATATGCAGAAAGCCACAGATTATCCCTGGGCCTGTAAGGATGACCAGGAACGTCTGCGTGTCGGGGCTGCAGTCGGTGTGGGTGCAGATACAGATGAACGTGTTAAGGCACTGGTTGAAGCTGGAGTGGATGTACTGGTGGTTGATACCGCCCATGGTCATTCCAAAGGGGTGATTGATCGAGTGGCCTGGGTTAAACAGAATTTCCCGCAGGTACAGGTGATTGGCGGTAATATTGCTACTGCAGCCGCGGCCAGAGCACTGGTTGAAGCCGGTGCTGATGCGGTTAAAGTCGGTATTGGTCCCGGTTCCATCTGTACGACCCGGATTGTGGCCGGTGTCGGTGTACCGCAAATTACGGCCATCAGTAATGTGGCTCAGGAACTGGAAGGTACCGGTGTTCCGCTGATTGGTGACGGCGGTATTCGTTATTCCGGTGATTTCTCCAAGGCCATTGTGGCTGGTGCTTCCTGCTGTATGTTCGGCAGTGTGTTTGCCGGTACCGAAGAAGCGCCGGGCGAAGTGGAACTGTTCCAGGGACGCTCCTATAAGTCTTATCGTGGTATGGGCTCCATGGGCGCTATGTCTCAGCAGCAGGGTTCCAGTGACCGTTATTTCCAGGAAAGCAGCGATGCAGACAAGCTGGTACCGGAAGGCATTGAAGGCAGGGTACCATATAAAGGTGCTATGCAGCCGGTGGTACACCAGATGCTGGGCGGCCTGCGTTCTTCCATGGGCTATACCGGCTGTGCGGATATTGAAAGCATGCGCAGTAAGCCGGAATTTGTCCGGGTTACTAATGCCGGTATGGTTGAAAGCCATGTCCATGATGTCACCATTACCAAGGAAGCCCCCAATTACCGAACCTGATTTCCGGTTAATGAACGGCTCACAACAGCACTATAAAAGGTCGGTATATCCGGCCTTGTTTTTTTAACCGTCTTTTTAATACAGCCTATTTGAAACACAGGAAAACCCATGACACAAAATATTCATGACCACCGAATTCTTATTCTGGATTTTGGTTCTCAATATACCCAGTTAATAGCCCGGCGGGTACGTGAAGTCGGGGTTTATTGTGAAATTCATCCTTCCAACTATGCGGCCGAGGCCATTAAGGAATTTGACCCCAAAGGGATCATCCTTTCCGGCGGTCCTGAAACCGTAACGGCCACCGATACGCCAAGAGCGGCTGATATTGTGTTTGAACTGGGTGTTCCGGTGCTGGGGATCTGCTACGGTATGCAGACCATGACGGAACAGCTGGGCGGCAAGGTGGAAAACGCCGATCACCATGAATACGGTTATGCCCAGGTCAGAGCCCGCGGCCATACCCGGTTGTTAAAAGATATTGAAGATCACGTTACCGAAGAAGGCTACGGCATGCTGGATGTATGGATGTCCCATGGTGATCGGGTTGTGGAAATGCCGGAAGGCTTTAAACTGATGGCCAGTACCGACAATGCGCCCATTGCCGCCATGGCGGATGAAACCCGTCATTTTTACGGCATCCAGTTTCACCCGGAGGTTACCCATACCAAGCAGGGCAAACGCATATTTGAACGCTTTATTGTGGACATCTGCGGCTGTGATACCCTGTGGACCCCGGACAATATTATTGAAGACAGTATAAAAAATATCCGTGCTAAAGTCGGCAGCGACGAAGTGGTGTTAGGTTTGTCCGGCGGGGTGGACTCCTCCGTAGTGGCAGCGTTGCTGCATAAGGCCATTGGTGAGCAACTCACCTGTGTATTTGTGGATAACGGTTTATTACGTCTGCATGAAGGCGACCAGGTTATGGCCATGTTTGCCCGGCATATGGGTATTCGTGTACTGCGGATCGATGCTGAACAGCGTTTTCTGGATAAACTGGCCGGTGTCAGTGATCCGGAGCAGAAGCGTAAAATCATCGGTCATGAATTTATTAATGTGTTTGATGAAGAAGCCGGAAAGCTGACTAATGCCAAATGGCTGGCGCAGGGTACTATTTATCCCGATGTCATTGAATCCGGCGGCCAGAACGGCACGGCACACCTGATTAAGTCCCACCATAATGTCGGCGGCCTGCCTGATGATATGGAACTGGGACTGGTAGAACCCCTGCGCGAACTGTTTAAGGATGAAGTCCGGGAACTGGGCCTGGAACTGGGTCTGCCCTATGACATGGTCTATCGTCATCCATTCCCCGGCCCGGGCCTGGGTGTGCGTATTCTGGGTGAAGTAAAAAAGGAATACGCTGATATTCTGCGTCAGGCCGATGCCATTTTTATTGAAGAACTGCACAAAAATGACCTGTACCATAAAGTCTCTCAGGCCTTTTCCGTCTTTTTGCCGGTCAGGTCGGTGGGTGTTAAAGGTGACGGCCGTTGTTATTCCTATGTCATTGCCCTGCGCGCCGTAGAAACCATTGACTTTATGACCGCCCGCTGGGCCCATCTGCCTTACGAAGTTCTGGAAACCATTTCCAGTCGTATTATTAACGAGGTCGATGAAGTTACTCGTGTCAGTTACGATATTTCCTCCAAACCGCCGGCGACCATTGAGTGGGAGTGACAGAGATTTATAACCTATTGAATAATAAGGGTTAAATTAATCATATTGATGATGTAATCTGCATCATCAATGGTATTTTTCATGGTATTTCCTGTGCGCTGTAGCGCACAAGCCAATGATACCATGAGAGGTAGATTGGTGCTGGCATGGTATCAGCCACATCGAGTATTTCCTCTTTTAGCAAGCCTCAGCCCGCCGGCAATAAGGGGCTTGAGCAGCTCTCAGACCACGAAGGGAGTGTATGTTCTTGCTTGTTTTTCGTCGACCTTACCCCGCGCTTACTATAAAGGTCCAGAGGCGCCGAATAGTGCTTATATTATGACAGGAAAACCCCCAGCTCAGCCGGGGAGATAGTAAGAGTTTGACAGATACGGGAGTCCATCGGAAAACTCCAGTTCGTGAGCCGCCAAGCACACGACATAAGAGAAACCGATGGACGAATACAAGAGTTTAAGTCACTCCAAATGGGAGTGTAAGTATCATGTGGTGTTTATCCCGAAATGCCGCAGAAAGACGCTCTACGGTCAGTTGCCAGATAGCCATCTGGCCACCGGCGAGTTATGTCACTTCGGATTTGTCTGGCGAAATTTTCTGCCCCGTCTTCTTTATCCACTCCATCTTTCCGTCCTGAAGTCACGGATTAGGTGGAAAATAATCACAATATGTTCCCAATCTGTCACCTGGCAGTGGTTATCCTTTGTTGCAAGCACGAGGATATTTCACCAACAAGCAGAGACAACGCGCATGTCGAAGAACAACAAGAAAATGAACATCACCCGCCTGATATTCAGGACGATGCAAATCGTCATCCTGGGCCTTTGTGCGTCGGCGGCCTCAGCCAGAACGAAATGGAACCCGGTTTCCTACGATTGTGCGGAATACGCCAATTTCGCCGATGAGCTTGAGATTTCGGGTTTCAACATCATCAGTCAGTCCGATGCGGGCAATGGTCTGGTGGATGTGGTGATCGGCGCCGAGCTGAAGAATCAGGATGTCGGTCTTTTCGAAAATGCCAGGCTGGCGATTGATTTCCGGGCGGCCGGTTTTCATCCGGCCCTCACGCCCCAGCCAATGACCTTCGGTTCCATCAAGCCCAAAGGCAGCGCCATACCCGACACCAATCTGCAACTGCGCCTGCCGTCAACCGAGGTGCCGGATCTTCTGGACAGACTCAATAGCGGCAAGATCGCTCTGACGGTGAATGCCGCGGAGAGGGCACAGTTGGCCGATGATGTGAGAATATATTATTGGGATTTACCTGAAGAGGATAGGTTTCATACCTATTTTATTCCTGATGATCCGATCGCGACCAAGATTAACATACCCATAGACTACTTTAGTCGTGATGGTGCGAATCCTTTCCCCAATATTCGTATTGGCGAACGGATCTATATGACCGTGGAACCGGACTTTTATCTTCCTCAGGATGTGCCTCAGGAAATCTGGAATGTAGAGGTAGTCGGTGTGCCCACCATAAGGTATGGCGTAGCGCCGGCACCTCGATATATCGATCCGGCGCAACATGATCTGACCACAACGATCTCGACCGGCAGCTTTTGCACCTCCCGATCCGATCTGGTCGATCTCCCGGTGCAAGCCAGCCGCCTGAGGGAAATCGATGGCGTCACGCAGGACGACGAAGAGCGCGACCGTCACCCTCAGCCGATGCGTTTCAATGATCTGAATTTTGATGGCATACAGCTCAGCGGACAGGTCAGCGCACAGGTTCTGCGCCCCCGCTTGCACATTCGAATACGCCAGGGCCGCGTCAAGATCAACAGTGACTTCGACAGCCATCTGAGCCTGGTGGCCAGCATTACCGCAAAGGAATCCAGAACCTTCAGTCGGGAGGTGGATCTGTACCATTTCTGTTTTCCGCTGCCCGAGCTGAACCTGGGGCCTTTTCTGTTGCATCCCAATATCACCCTGGAACAACAGCTCGGGCTCGATGCGTCGCTTACCGCCGGTATGCAGATGGGCATACAGAAAAGCTTTCGCAGCACCCAGAGCATAGGTTACGACTCCGAACGGATCGAACCCTTTTATACTTCGTCGCGCTTCGATCAGACGCCCCTGGACTTCACCCCGCCCCGGCTGACCGACGATACCCAGGCCAATGCTGAGGTATGGACCTCGGTGCGGGCAGCCCTCAACCTGGAACTGATATCGACCTATCCGGATTGCCAGAACGGCCTGGGCAGCTATGTCAATGTCCGCGCCGGGACCGAATTCACCGTCGACCCGCAGGTCGATGCCTGGTGGAAGGCCCAACCGTCACTGAACATTGGTGGCGGCATCGGTATCGATTTCTTTGGTCTGCATGCCTACCACGACGCCGAGACCCGCAATTATCTGGATGATCTGGTCGCCCAGGCGAAACCACCGGCGCAGAAGAGCCTGTCCGCGAAAAGCCAGCATCGACTGGATGGCGGCAGACAATCCGGCGAGGGTCAGCGCTGGATCGTTTCCACCCGCTTGCACAGCGATGATATCAATACCCAAAGCATCAAGGTGGAACACGCCGATGTCGCCGCGACGGATGACGGCGTGGTTGCGGTCAGTCACGACAGCAACCTGTCGGCGCATAACCGGCTCTACAAGTGGGATCGCTTCGGCGCCCTGCAATGGGCGAAGGCGTATAAATCGGTACAGTATCCCAAACGGGTTCTGCCCCAGGCGAATGGCGAACTGCTGGTGGCTGGCAACAAGGTACAGGAGGCCGGCATCTGGCTGGCGCGCCACGACAGGGCAGGCAATGTGCTGTGGAGCAAGAAGCACCGTGTGCTGGATCCGGATGCCGATCCGGTTTTTCATTGCGTGTTGGAGGATATCGTTGACTTCGATGCCGGCATGGAGCGGCAGTATCTGGTCGTCGGGGTACGGGGTGCAGCCGATCTCCGTCAAAGCGACGGTTGTATCGTACGACTGGCGGGGGACGGCAGCGTACTGTGGGCCAAAATCTACGACGATGTCAACGATATGCTCAAGTTCAAGGCGGTCACTGTTA
>JALUZF010000086.1 GCA_027012135.1 Gammaproteobacteria bacterium | reverse complement strand
GAAATTGATTATGCACATTATATTCTGCACGATCCCATTATCGGTTATAACGCAGAAGATCATATCGAACAGTTCCGTTTTATAGCCAACCGTCGAGCCAGGCAGTTAAAACATAAAGAACCTTTCCCGGGAGCCGAAAACCGCCTGAACTGGCTGGATGAGCAGGCCAATTTACGCAAGGAGAAAAACTTCTTTGAAACCCGGGTCACGGAGTACCAGACCGGCGGCTCACTAAACTGGGATTAATACAGTTTTAACCCGGCGCCCGGCTACAAGCTAATATAGTAATAGCTGAAGAATTACAATAAAATTAAGATTATTTGCTGTTATTAAAAACAAAACCGGTATTTTTCATTTTACTGACAATATCAGAGGCATGTTTATTACCGTTAACAGACAATTGATAGGTTTGTCGGGCTATAGATTCTAGTTGAATACGGACTTTTTTAGCCTCTTTTATGCTTATATTCTGTTGTTCAAGTTGTTTCTGTATTAGTCTGCGCTGTTCCACATTCTGTAACAGGGTACCGGAAATGACAACTAATACTGCCGTTAGCATAATAAATACCGGAACAAACAGACTATGCCCGCTTTTTTCTATCGGCTTGTTCCTGTGGCTGTTATGAGAGTTCTGAACAGTAGAGGTTCCGCCTGATATTTTTTTTTCTATCTTATGTTTTGCTGGTTTATCTTGTGAAGATACTGGGCCTTTTTTTGAAACAGGACGTTTTTTACTCTGTACATTTGGAAATACAGCTTCCGAAGAAAGTGCTCTGACTTTAGCTGCCGGTTCAGGTTTGTGTTTTGACTCAGTTGCTTTAACCGGTGGTTTACTGTCAGTTTGAGAATGACCGTCCAGCCCTGGCTTATTTCGCTCTAAAGGTGATTCCATGACTTAATAAAAGCTCCCTGATTTGTTCATCATTTGTTCGAGCTGAGACATTAGCCAGCTCCTGTATAAGCTGGCTGTTAATCTGCCCCAGTTTAACACTCTGATTAATGTACTGTTGATTTATCTGTATTTTTCTAAGGTCGTTGTTATTAACCTGAACTAATACCACGGAAACTATAGACAGCAACAACGCAATAATAGCAAGAGTTGTCACCGCCCAGTATTTACCCCTTCCGATAACTCTTGATTTGACAGTTCCTGTTATTGAATTCATATCCCGATTTTACCTTCTTTTTAATTGGCAGTTCGGGGCGTACGAATAGCCATTTGCCAGAGAACAAAAAGTCCCAGTAAAAGCAGAACAATTGAGCCTGGTTCAGGAACTGAGGTATCCACAATACGCGCCCGCATGGTTAAAGTTATTGGGTCAAAGGTATTATAATATCCACTGGCATTATGTCCCGCTGCATTGAAAATAATGCTACCCTGAAACAGCCCTGTATTCAGACCCGAGGTATCCAGATCAACCAGTAAATTATCAATATAACTTCCGGCATCTAAATCCATAAATGCATTAAAGTTACTGACTGAAAAAATTCCTGCTGCTCCGATATCAAAAGTACCATCCAGAAGATCCGCCAGCCCTGTAACATCATTGCCTACAGACAGGCTGCTATTGAGCAGGGTATTACTACCCAGAAGAATAGTTCCGAAATCCAGCAAAAAGGCATCTCCACTACCAGAAAGCAAACCATTGCCCGTAACGAAATTAAAGTCTGGATTAGCATAGTTATTAACCTGCCCTGTCAGACTGATATCCATAGATGTCAGGTTCAGATCAGAGAGATCATTATTATGACTGGCTAAATCAACACTGGTTGAGCCATTATAAAAACCGGCATTAGCGGTATCCATTCCCACTTTCATACTGCTATTATCGGTCTGACCGGCTGCTAGACCTGCACCCAGATCTCCAGAAGCAGTAAACGGGCCTGTCGTTCCGGAAAAACTGCCAGTCAGGACATCATTTAAAGCACTTACTGTAGCGCTATTAGTCACTGACAAGGCCTGTTCCGGTACCGAATCACCAACATGCACAATACCAAAGTCAATTGTTGTCTGCTGAATATCCGCAACGGCTGCATCCCAGATATTACCACTTACAGCAACTGATGCACTGCCATTAGCAATAGCTGACAATCCACTGGTTCCAGTTCCATCGGAAGTAAAGCCTATCTCGACTGATCCTGACTTCACACCGGATGTTGAAGTATCAAGACTTGCAAGCAGGTTATTGTCACTACTCTGTGCTGCAATAAGTCCCACTACTGCACCACTTAATTGAGCGTCACCGGTAGTTCCAGTTGAAACAACACCCAACTGTTCTGAAAATCCATCAGCCACTGCAATATTAGCAACAGTTAATGACTGTTGTACTGTGTCTCCTACACGGGCATTGAGTATAACTGGATCCGGAGATACGGAAGCCTCTGCCAGACGGAACACCTGACCGGTCACGGCCACATCCTGTGAGGTTAACGGTGTTATACCCAAACCACTGCTGCCGGTACCATCAGATTGAAAGTCAATGGTTGCATTGCCTGCCTTGTTACCGGCAGTCGAAGTATCTATTGATACTGTAATTGAACTGCTGTCAGTTGCACCCGGGCCAAGCAGATTAAAGCTACCACCATTATTAAGCACTCCACCGGTATTACCAGCAGCCTGGGCATTCAGTTTTTCAGAGAAGTTATCATCAGGCACATCATTGCTAATTGAAATTGCCTGTGCAGTGACAGCATCACCTTCACGGAAGTTACCAAAAGCAATCGGCTGATTGTTATTGATCACCGGATTGGCCAGACGAAAGACATTGCCATTGATTGTCGCAGATACCGCAAGATCCTGATTGGCCAGAGCAGTGATACCAAGGCCACTGCTGCCGGTACCATCCGATGCAAAGTTAATGGTTTGCGTGCCATTTACAGTACCTGCTGCGGAGGTATTTAAACCAACCACCATAGTGCTATTGTCAGTATTGCCGGCAGCCAACTGACTAATTGAAAGCCCATTGTTAGTAATACGGGCATCATTAGCTGCACCGAAACTGGCATTAAGACTCTCGGAAAATGCATCCGCTGTAGCGATATTAGAAATTGAAACAGCCTGATTAACAGTATCCCCAACATGCACATTACCAAAGGCAAAATCCACTGGGTTGTCAATGTGCGCCTCTGCCAGGCGGTAAACATTACCGCTAACAGTAACAGTCTGACCTGACAGGGCTGTTTGTCCAAGACTATTTATACCATCGCCATCTGAAACCATGCCAATACTGGCAGTACCCGTCCTGGCACCTGCTATGGCAGTATCAATACCCACCACCAGACTACTGCTGTTCGTTGCACCGGCACCCAGACCGGT
>JALUZF010000085.1 GCA_027012135.1 Gammaproteobacteria bacterium | reverse complement strand
TGATTATGTATATAAAGGATGATAGAAAGTGAAGCCTGAAATCTCTGGCAAATCATTTTACCTGCCCACAAAAAACGGCATTCCGTTATTTATCTTACTTTTTTGGTATGTGAATTTAATCGTTAGATGCCAGAAATGATTAGATCAATGGCATCAATAAATTCAGATCTATAGTCAGAAATATTTGTGACTGCGCTGCCTAATAAAGCTCTTTCTATACCGGCCATTTGTTGGGTGAGAGCTGCATATTTGGTACCCTCAATTTCTATAACTGGACAAAGTTTTGTAATAACCTGTTCTTTAACTATTGAATACTTACCAAGTGGAATAACGACTGTGGTACGAAGTTGATCCAGTAAATCAGATTGAATATCGAGTAAAAGGGGAAAGGTTTTCCTGGTTCTGGGATTTTTGTTTTTATAAACGGTAAACTGGCTCATTAGAAATTCCTGATACCGTCACTAAAAATTCCTTCATTATCAACAAAATCGTTATAAGTCTGAATGGCTTTGGCATTTTCTTCGAGCCATTGTTCTTTTTGCTTGATTTTTAGCTGTCTGGCTAGCTCGTTTTCAAGTGTGGCTGAAAGATTAATATTCATTTCACGCGCTTTTGTAAGTAAGTCGCTGTTTATAGAAAGATTGGCTGGTTTTTTAGGTGCTTTAATATCGAAAGCTTTCATAATTACAACTCTTGAAATGATGATGCGTATAGTGTATGCGCATTATAAGCAAAGATCAATAATCGGTATCTAATTTTTGAGCCAGCTACTTGTGATGAGGTCTAATATTTCCGTACACTTTTTCTTAGGCTGGTAAATAACCTGTTATTTACCCAATAAGGTTTTCATAATCCCCCGTACAATCTGTCTGCCCAGAGAGCTGCCGACCGAGCGTAATACGCTTTTGGTCATGGACTCGGCATAGCTTTGTCTCTGGCGGCCGGATGAGCGGCTTCTGGCAGCGGCCTTCTCTGCTTTGGCACGCGCTTTTGCTTCCGCTTCGGCCTGCCGGGTCTGTTGTTCCAGCTGACGTTCCTGTTCAGCTCGTTTTTTCAGAATTTCATAAGCCGATTCACGATCTATAAGCTGTTCATAACGGCCTTTAAGTGGGGAACGGTTGATTATTTCATCACGCTCTGCTTTTTTCAGCGGCCCGATACGGGAAGCTGGCGGGCAGATCAGAGCCCGTTCTACCGGTGTAGGTGCGCCGTTGTCATCCAGTACGGAGACCAGGGCTTCGCCGGTTTTCAGTTCAGTGATGGCTGTTCTGGTATCCAGACTGGGGTTTTCTCTAAAAGTTTCAGCCACCAGTTTAACGGTTTTCTTTTCCTTAGGCGTAAAGGCACGCAGGGCATGCTGAATTTTTGTGCCCAGCTGGCCCATAATGTCTTCCGGAATATCCAGGGGACTCTGGCTGATAAAATAAATACCGACACCTTTGGAGCGGATCAGGCGTACCACCTGTTCTATTTTGTCAATCAGTGAGCGGGGTGCCCGATCAAATAATAAATGGGCTTCATCAAAAAACAGCACCATTTTAGGTTTTTCTGCATCACCGACTTCCGGTAACTGTTCGTACAGTTCGGCCAGCAGCCAGATAAGAAAAGAAGCATAGACCCGGGGTGATTTTTGCAGTAATTTGGTGACATCCATAATACTGATCACGCCCTGGCCGGAAAAATCGGTGATCATCAGGTCGGATAACTGCAGTGCCGGCTCGGCAAACAGTTTTTCTGCACCCTGCTGTTCGAGGATCATCAGACGGCGTTGAATGGCACCAATACTGGCAGCACTGATATTGCCGTATTCCATGGAAAGATCTTTGGCATTTTGTCCCATCCAGTTCAGCATACTGCGCAGATCTTTGAGATCCAGTAATAACATACCGTTATCATCGGCAATGGCAAAGGCTGAGTATAAAATTCCGGTCTGAACTTCATTGAGTTCTAACAGGTTAGATAACAGCAGGGGACCCATTTCTGAAATAGTGGTGTGTACGGGATGACCTTTTTTGCCGAACAGGTCCCAGAACAGTACCGGGCTGGCGTGATTACTGAAATTATCAATTTTAATGGTATCAATACGGGACTGAATTTTTTTATTCATTTTCCCGGCACTGGCCAGGCCGGATAAATCACCTTTAACATCAGCCAGAAATACCGGCACCCCGATGCGGGAAAAGTTTTCAGCCAGTATCTGCAGGGTAACGGTTTTACCGGTTCCGGTAGCACCGGCAATCATACCATGACGATTGGCTGTTTTAGCTGAAAAATGGACCTGGGTCTGCTCATTACCACCAATTAAAAACTGTACTGCCATATTGTCCTCGTATATAAGTCTGTTTTTTTACATCTTAATTTTTCACTCAGTAAATTACAATCTTTACTGTTGTCCGGTGATAAAGTCACTGAGAGAATTTCTGTTTTTCTTTACTCTTTCGGCTAATGAGATATAAGGAGCATTAAAATGCAACAAAATTTATCAAGGCTGGCAAATTTTCCAGTATCTTTTTTTTCCTCGGTTATGGGGATGGCTGGTTTCAGTATTGCAATTACCAGGGCAGAAAGTATTTATCATCTGGAGCCTGGTGTATCCATGATTTTATCCTTTACTACCTTGCTTTTGTTTATCTCTATCCTGATGGTTTATCTGTTTAAACTGGTTAAGGAAAAAGAAGCGGTTATTAAAGAGTTTCATCACCCCATTAAAATCAGTTTTTTTCCTACAGTATCTATTAGCCTGTTATTATTGTCTATCTGTATGCTGCATAATAACCAGCCTCTGGCTTATGCTCTGTGGGCTATGGGGGCTATTATGCATCTGGGGTTTACTCTGTTTGTAATGAGTGCCTGGATTAATCATGATTATTTTGAGATTAATCATATGAATCCGTCCTGGTTTATTCCTATTGTGGGTAATATTCTGGTGCCTGTTGCCGGTGTTCCTCTGGGGTATAGTGATATTTCCTGGTTCTTTTTCAGTATTGGTGTGGTTTTCTGGCCCGTACTGCTGACCATTATTTTTTATCGTATTATTTTTCACCCTGCCTTGCCAGGGAAATTAATACCTACTTTCTTTATTTTGATTGCCCCTCCTGCTGTTGGTTTTTTAGCCTATCTTAAATTAACGGGTGAGATGGATAACTTTGCCAGAATCCTGTATTTTTCAGGTCTGTTTTTTACTTTACTGGTATTTACCCAATATCGTAAGTTTTCCAAACTGGATTTCTTTCTATCCTGGTGGGCGTATTCGTTTCCTCTGGCGGCCATCAGTATTGCTACCATGGTGATGTATCAGCATACTCAGAATGTTGTATTTTCCATAATTGCCATATTTTTGCTGGCAATACTGACTTTATTCATTAGCATGTTGATTATAAAAACATTTCGTGCTGTACTTGAGAAACGGATTTGTATTGAAGAATAAGTGGAGAAAATAAATGTCTGTACCCTTTATTCAAAAAGAACTGCTGGTGGATTTGAATACGGCCCAGTGGCAGGTTAAGGAAATTACCAAAGAAGATAACATTCTGGGACCGGTGGATTACGGCTGGAAACGTTATAAGGAAAACCCGGAGGTATTTACTTTTGGTGAAGGCCTGCTGGCCAGTAGTTCCATTCCGGGTTCCAGACGCATGGTGTTCTGTGGGTACAGCCCGCAATGGGAAAGTTTTTATATCTCTTCTATGGGCGGTGCTGCTTATACCTTCCAGCATGTCGGGGTTAATTATGTTTGTCTGTCGGGTCGATGTGAAAAACCCAGTGTGCTGCTGCTTAATAATGACGGTGACAATATTTTGGTACGCCTGGAGCCTTTTGAAGATTATCAGCAGGTCTGGAAGGGCTATAAAACCAGTGAAGAAGATTATGACGGTGAAGAGGTTATTGGTATTTATGCGCTGCAGCACGCTATTTTTGATCGCTGGGCGGATGAATACGATAAAAAAAGGGTACGGGCCTTTGTCGTTGGGCCGGCCGGTGAGCTGACCAATGAAGGGACTATTGCTTCCACCACGGTAAAAAAAGGTAAGTTTACCGCAGTGGTTGACTGGTGTGGACGGGGCGGCATGGGCAGTCGCCTGTTTCATCAGCATAATATTGTCGGCTGTCTGTTTGGCGGCGACTGGGTGGATCCACACAAGCCTAAAGCCAGAGATACGGATGTTTATTTTACTGAACATTTCGGTAATAAAGGGGTTAAGGTGGATAAAGCCGCAACCGTAAAATATTACTATGATCCCAAAATTAAAACCGGCGGTACCTTTGGTGCCAACCTGCATAATATTGGCGATATGCTGATGACCTTTAACTATCGCAGCACCTCCGCCAGTAATGAGGAACGACTGAAGCAGCATAAGGACTTTATCGTTGATCATTATCTGAAACAATATAATGAAGAAACCATAGAAACCAAAAATTTTGACCATTGCGGTGAGCCCTGTGCTACAGCCTGTAAAAAACTTAATGGCAAGTATAAAAAAGATTATGAGCCCTACCATGCCCTGGGGCCTCAATGCGGTGTTTTTGACCAGAGAGCCGCTGAAATATTAAATGACCATGCGGATGCCATGGGCATGGATGCGATTCAGATTGGCGGCACTCTGGCCTGGATTATGGAATGTGTTGCGCATGATCTGATCCCGGCGGATAAATTTGGTTTTCCTGATAAATCAGAAATGAAGTTTCAGCAGTTTACTGCGGATACTAAAGAATTTGACCTGGTGAAGGACAGTATGCGTAACGCGCAGTTTGCTATTAAGTTAATTAATACCATCCTGTTTGATGAGCGTGCAGCCGTTTTTCGTAAAGGTATCCGTCTGGCGGCGTATGACTTAAATGAACAGTATCCGGATACTGCACCACTGGAACGGGCGGTATTTCTTTCCCATGCCGACAATGGCCATATGGTACCAAACCAGTACTGGGTGCCCGGTATGGGCAGCCCCATGCCTTTAATGGGTAAATATTATGTCTTTTACGGGGGTGGTTTTACTACCCCGGATGATCTGGGGCGTAAGAATGTCGAACGCATGGTGTATGAACTGATCAGTGATAATTGCGGTGTCTGCCGCTTCCACCGTCAGTGGTCTGAGCCTTTGTGCGGTATTATTATTAATGACCGCTTTGATCTGGATATTGATTTTAAGGAATTCCATTACCAGCTGGCTCAGGAAATTAATGAACATGAAAAGGGTAAAGCGGTGCCCTGGGAAACCAAACGCATGGCTGAGCTGTTTTTTAATTATCTGGAATATTGCGGCAGCAGCGGTTCTGAGGATAACAGCCTGTTCCGCTGGCAGAACCATGATGATATTCAGCTAACGGCACAGGCCTTCTGGCAGGCTATACTCAATGCCCAGGAACAGGCTTTTCAGGCCGGGCCGGATAATATAGCGGATTCTAAAACACCGGCGCAGTATCATAGTCATGTATAAAGTTTAAATTTTTCTTTTTCTGTTTGCCCTGCCACGTTTTTTCTTTGTGGCTTTTCCGGCCTGCTTCTGTTCGAGCTTTTGTTTTAGAACAATCAGTTCCTGTTCAATTATTCCGGGTGTTTCAAGGCTGATACGCCCAATCTGGCCGGCACGCAGTTCAGTCAGCAGTATCTTGCTGGCTTTATTTAAATCCACCTGCCCGCCGCCACGCAGACAACCGCGTTTGCGGCCAATGGCTTCAATCAGTTCCAGCTCGTTATTGGGGACAGTTTCCAGTTTAAAGCGTTCCATGAGCGCTTCAGGATAGGCTGATATTAAATATTCGGCTGCGAAAAAAGCAATATCATCGTATTCAAAAGCGGTGTCTTTTACGGCTCCGGAAACAGCCAGCCGATACATACTGGGCTCGTTTTCAACTTTGGGCCATAATACCCCGGGCGTATCCAGCAGATTGATGCCGCCCTCCAGTTTGATACGCTGCTGAGCTTTGGTGACGGCGGGTTCATTGCCGGTTTTAGCAATGGTTTTTCCTGCCAGGATATTAATTAAACTGGATTTGCCGACATTGGGTATGCCCATAATCATGGTATTGATGAGTTCCCGTTTACCCGGACGGTTAAGCATCATCTTTTTGCACAGCTCAATTAACTGGCGCATCTGTTCGGGATGCTCAGTGCTCAGAGACAGGGTTTTAACCCCCTGTTCCTGTTCCAGCCAGTTCTGCCATTGACGGGTCAGGTCCGGATCAGCCAGATCACTTTTGGTCAGTACCTTGATGCAGGGTTTGTTACCACGGATGGTTGAGAGCAGAGGGTTCTGGCTGCTGTAGGGGATACGGGCATCAAGCACTTCAATAATCAGATCAATGGCAGACAGAGCCTCCCTGATTTCTTTATTGGCTTTATGCATATGGCCCGGATACCAGTGAATTGCCATTAAGTGATGCTCCTGTCAGTTCAGATGACCGTACCCGGGAAATACCTTAGTCCTTATTCCCCTCAGGACTTATCATCCTTACTTAATAATTGAACTTTATTGATCTCTCCTCCGACTTTAGCATAATGCATTAAAGAAGCAATACTCAGGGCCCGGTCGGCGATTTTTTCCAGTCGGCGCAGGGCGGCCATTATGTCCTGGTATTCTCTGGAGAGGTGTAGATCTTCATTGGTCTTTTTAAGCAGGCTTTTTTCAATAATTTTATACAGCTCATCATTTTTGCTTTCTTCTACCACGACAATTTTATAATGCTCATTAACGGACTCCTTATCATCCAGATCCAGTAATAACAGGGCATTTTCAAGTGCGGCGACGGAAGATTTCTGCAAAGGTACGGCATATTCCAGGATAAAGTCCTGGTCAATGTCATCAGACAGGGCGTTAGGAAAATCCCGGATAAAGGAGTGTGCACTGTTTATAATCCGATCATATTCATTGGTGATTTTTAAAAAGGCCACCAGTTGACGCAGATCTCTGGCCTCAGGCGTATAAAGTGCAAAAATATTGATGATCATATTATCAATGGCATCAATTTTTTTATAGCGTTGCTGTTTGGGTATTTTTTTTATATCTCTGAGCTTACAGGGCCGGCAATGTTCCAGAGCCACCAGGATCTGCTCATTGATATCCAGTGTGGTCTGGCCAAGCGCTTTAATCTCTTTTTTAACCAGTTTCAGTTTTTCTTTTTCTATGGCTAACATTATCCATACCTTCCAGTAATATAATCTTCAGTTTTCTTTAATGTCGGATTAATAAATATAGTTTCTGTATCATCGTATTCAATTAAGTCGCCCATATGAAAAAATGCGGTCATGTCGGCGATTCGGCCGGCCTGCTGCATATTATGGGTGACAATAATAATGGTATAATCCTTCTTCAGTTCCAGCATCAGCGCTTCAATTTTTTCCGTTGAAATAGGATCCAGCGCGGATGTGGGTTCATCCATAAGAATAACGTCAGGCTGCACCGCAATGGTTCGGGCAATACATAAGCGCTGCTGCTGCCCTCCGGATAATGAGGTGCCTGGCTCAGATAATTTATCTTTAACCTCGTTCCATAAACCAGCCTGAATAAGGGATTTTTCCACCAGTTCATCACAGGCCGGACCTTTTTTAACAATGCCGTGTTTTAAGGGGGCATAGGCAACATTCTCATAGATGGATTTGGGAAACGGATTGGGCTGCTGGAACACCATGCCGACCCGTTTTCTGACTGCGACTTCGTCTACATCCCGATCATAGATATTTTTTCTGTCAATAACGATATCACCTTCAATGCGAACGCTATTGATTAAGTCATTCATGCGGTTTAGACAGCGTAAAAAAGTCGACTTGCCGCAACCGGATGGCCCGATAAGAGCGGTTATCTGGTTTTCATAAATAGCCATGGTAATACCATGCAGGGCCTGGTTATCCCCGTAGTATAGATTGAGATCCTTAACAGATACTTTTGTTTTTAAATTTTTTTTCATTAATAAACCTGTTTAACTGAACAGAACGCTTAACAACTTATAACCTTAGTTAATGCTGAGTTTCTGACTGGTTACCATTTAACTTCAAATTTTTTGCGTAAATAAATTGCCAGGGCATTAAGTGTAATCAGTATGCTGATTAATACCATAATACCGGCTGCGGTGCGTTCAATATAAGCCCGTTCGGGCATGCCCGCCCAGGTGAATATCTGTGCCGGCATAACGGTGGCGGCTTCAAAAATAGAGCCCGGTGTATCGGGAATAAAGGCAATCATGCCGATAATAATCAGCGGTGCTGTTTCACCCATGGCCTGGGCCAGGCCGATAATAGAACCGGTCATAATACCGGGAAAAGCCAGGGGCAGAACATGATCCTGAACCACCTGCACTCGCGTCAGCCCCAGACCATAGCCTGCCTGACGAATACTGTCCGGTACACTGCGCAGGGCTGCCCGGGAGCTGACAATAATAATAGGCAGAGTCATCAGGGCCAGAGTCAGGCCGCCCACCAGCGGCGAACTGCGGGGCATACCAAACAGGTTGATAAATACTGCCAGCCCCAGCAGACCAAATAAAATAGAGGGAATAGCCGCCAGGTTGTTGATATTGACTTCAATTAACTGTGTCCAGCGGTTGTCATCAGCAAATTCTTCCAGATAGACAGCGGTCATGACTCCCAGGGGAAAAGCCACCACCATGGTGACTATCAGGGTCAGTACCGAACCAACAATGGCCGATTTAAAGCCGGAGTTTTCAGGTATCTTGGAATCACCATGGGTAAAAAAGTTTTTATTAAAGCGCATTTCAACCTTGCCGTCTTGGTTCATGGTATCAATCAGTTTGCGGTATTTGTCTTTAAGTTTATAGTGATGGCCTTTCAGATACTGGTCAACCTGGCTGTTAGCCAGTACCCAGGCAGGCTGGGTTGTACCCATTAAAGCCGGGTTCTGTTCCACCAGACGGGGAATGTTTCTTAACCAGGCACGGCTGACCACCTTACGGTACTTTTTATCAATGGCCCGACGGGTGGACTTTATGGTTTTATCATTATAAGTGACATCAACTTCAATATAGGTCTGTTTAAAAGCCGGCAGCCCCTTAATGATCATATCACCCAGAAAAAACAGTAAAAAACTGATGGCAAAAGTGATGGATAAAAAGGTAAACAGCTTAAAAAGTTTCGATCTCACATGACGACTTTTCAGGGTCGGATCACAAAATGGATTATTCCGGGCAGATGGTTTGCCGCCCTTATCAGCTTGAGCAGTATTATTTTTAGAAGTATTCATAGGGTATTTATCTTGTATTTTTCCTTAAACTTACGGATCAGGCTTAAAGAGATAACATTCAGTACCAGGGTTACTACAAACAGAATCAGCCCCAGGGCAAATGCAGACAGAGTATCAGGAGAATTAAATTCATGATCACCCACCAGGGCATCCACAATACGCACAGTAACCGTGGTCATGTCTTCCAGTGCATTCCAGGACAGGTTGGGGCGCAGACCTGCGGCCATCACCACAATCATGGTTTCCCCCAGAGCCTTGGAAAGGCCTAACAGGGTGGCGGATATAATGCCGGGTAACGCGGAGGGAATAACAATGGATTTAATGGTTTCACTGGTTGTCATGCCCAGAGCCAGAGAGGCCTTACGCTGAGAATCGGGTACTGCGCGGATAACATCATCACTTAAAGATGAAATAACCGGAATAATCATAATGCCCATAACTACGCCGCTGGCCAGGGCGCTGTTAAAAGAAGCATGAATGCCGAACAGGCCAAAAAAATGGACAATGGCAGGCGCCACGGTAATAGCGGCAAAAAAACCATAGACTACCGTTGGGATCCCAGCCAGGATCTCCAGCAGGGGTTTCAGGTGGTCACGCATAAAAGGGGAGGCGTACTCACTTAAAAAAATGGCACTGCCCAGGCCGATTGGCAGCGCAACCGACATGGCAATAATGGTAATAATAAAGGTGCCGGAAAAGATAGGCAGGGCACCGAACTTGCTGTCAGTTACACCGGGTGACCATTCTGTGCCGGTAATAAAGTACCAGAAGCTGCGCATCTGGAAAAATTCTATGGCTTCAAACAGGATTGAAAATAGCACCCCAAAGGTGGTCAGAATAGAGACGACTGCAGCAGAAACCAGCAGAAAACGAATCACTTTTTCTTTTAGTCCGCTGTGTCTTTTTTTTAGTTCAAAGGGTCTCAAGAGACACTCCAGTTATATAACAGGTTTATTCACGATAAAATGGAAAGCCTTCTTCCCTGACGGGGAGAAGGCTTTTGATAATCCATTATCAATGCTGGCTAAATTTAGCTTCTAGGTTATTTTTTAGCCAGGTCGTCCAAAGTCAGTTTAGTGTGTTTTAAAACACTGGCTCTGATAGCAGAGCGTCGTTCATCCGGTAAGGGGATCAGGCCGATTTCAGATAAAATACCATCAGGACCAATCATGTCTTCCTGCATAAACATTTCAACATACCTGTCGATGGCAGGTACCTCTTTTCTATGAGAATTTTTTATGTAGAAAAACAGGGAACGTGAAATAGGGTATTGACCGCTGGAAATGGTAGTCGGGTCAGGTAATACCCCTTCAACTTTAGCGGCGGCGATTTTATCATCGTTTTCCATCAGGAAGCTGTAGCCGAAAATACCAATGGCTTTAGGATTTTTTTCCAGTTTCTGTACAATCAGGTTATCATTTTCACCGGAAGGCACATAAACACCGTCCTGTCTGACTTTATGATATTTCCTGTAGCCCCTGTTTTTAACCTTGTCTTTTTTATACAAAGCCGTATAAACATCCATTTTCTTGGTTTGTGCTTTCATAATCATATCTTCAAAAGCATCACGGGTTCCGGAGCTGGTGGGCGGGCCGTAAATAATAATTTCTCTGTCAGGCAGGCTGGAATCAATTTCCTTCCAGTTTCTGTAGGGGTTTTTAACCAGAGACTTACCGTCTCTGGAAGGTACCTGTTCAGCAACCGCAAGTAATAACTGCTTTTTGGTCAGGCTTAAAGGCTTGTTCTGTTTATTCTGTGCGATAGCGATACCGTCAAAACCAATAACCGCTTCGGTAATATCGGTGACACCATTTTTGTCACAGAGTTTATATTCCCTGGTTTTCATTCTGCGTGAGGCATTGGTAATATCTGGTGTATTTAAACCATTACCTTTACAGAATAATTTCATGCCGCCGCCGGAACCGGTGGACTCAACCACAGGAGTTGGGTTATCAGTGGTGGCTCCAAATTCTTCAGCAACAGAGCTGGCAAAAGGATAAACGGTTGAAGAACCAACAATTTTTATCTGATCACGGGCCTGTGCCATAGTGACCATGGTGATGGCCAGAATACTGGCCGCAATAAGTTTTACAGCAGGTTTTCTTAAAAGCATCTTTATTTTTCCATTTATGAATAAATTCAGCCTGTCATTATAGAAAGCCATTGTGACAACTTTATGACAGAAAGAGCCTGCAAGTGCATTGTCATAAAAATTTCATATCTGGAATATCTGTGTCATGATTCAGGGTAAACACAGTACCTGCAGCCAGTCACTCTACGGTGCTATGGGTTATACTGAATAACTGCTAAAAGCTAGAAGCTAAAAGCTGGATAAAAAACGGGGGTTTAATCTGAAACTTAAAGCAATATTTAACTGGCTGTTAAAAAAACTGTTGCTGTTGTTTACAGTTTTTTTACTGCTGTCATTGATACTGGTCGGCGCTTTAAACCTGTTTAATCCACCTGTATGGATGTGGAAACTGCAGCGGCAGATCATACCGCCGAATAACTTTCCTGTCACAATACAGCAGCACTGGGTTGATGGAGACAGGATTTCTGCACCGATGAAGCTGGCTGTGATTGCCGCTGAAGATCAGTTATTTCCCCGGCATTCGGGCTTTGATTTTAACTCAATTAAACAGGTTGTTTCTGCCAGTGGACAGGGTAAAGCCGTCCGCGGAGCCAGTACCATTAGTCAGCAAACCATTAAAAATCTGTTTTTCTGGGAGGGGAGAAGCTGGATACGTAAGGCACTGGAAGCCGGCTTAACGGTTATTCTGGAGTTAATGGTCAGTAAACAGCGGATCCTGGAAGTTTATCTGAATATAGTGGAGTTCGGCCCGGGAATATTTGGTGTGGAAGCGGCCAGCCAGGCTTATTTTCATAAACCAGCAGCCCGGTTAACTTTTCATGAAGCCGCACGGCTGGCCGCAGTATTACCTAACCCTTATCGATACAGGGTTATTAGGCCATCTGCCTACACCCAGAGCCGGGTGCGCTGGATAGAAAAACAGATGAGGCAGCTTGGACTGACCTGGCTCAACCTGAATTAATTAGCTGAAAGCTATTGCACAGAACCCATAGACGGGTTACGGGTATTTTTTATTTCGCTGATACCTGCAAGCCGGGTCAGTGTGTCCACCGGGCCATCGGGAAATAATCGGTACAGGTACTGTAGGCCGCCTTTGTCTGCGTATTTTCCTTTAATGGCATTATTAAAATCCCGCACTTCCAGCTCTTCATCTTCATGATAATCATAGAAGTTTCTGATAAACTTAATCGCGTCCCAGTGTTCATCGGTCAGCCGGATGCCAATAGCATTAGCCCGTTCTTCAATTTCCTCAGGGTTCAAGCCGGTAATGCGTACCATATTGACTGTGTCGTACATTGCCTTTCTCCATCGTTATGTCCATGTTTCGTGGTGAAAATAACCAATCTAATTACTTGGTTATTAATTTAAGTATAGAACAGAACTTCAGAAAGAAAAGGTATTTGCTTTTTAAAATAATTTTTTATCTTAAATTTATAGTAATTTGGATGAAAATCACTTCGCTTTCACTTATAGTTAACGCTAATGAATTAATTCTTTTGACCAATCACAGGAAATTTATATGAAATTAACAGCCATAAAACCACTTGGTTTTCTGCTGATATCAGCACTTATTGCTTTACCTGCATGGACTGTTGCCAAAGAGCAGGCCGCCGGAGCCGAGAAAGTAGCAACAGAGCATGCAAAGTGGTCTTATCAGGACAGAACGGGGCCTCAATACTGGGCCTTATTATCAGATGAGTACAGAATGTGTCATGAAGGTAAAAATCAGTCGCCTATCAATATCAGTACGGCGGTACCTTCAAAACTAAAAGGTATTCGCTTTGAATATAATATGCTGGTACCGGAAAATATTGTTAATAACGGTCATACTATTCAGGTCAATATCCGTTCCGGCGGTAAAATTACCATTGATGAAAAACCTTTTTTTCTCAAGCAGTTTCACTTTCACACCCCCAGCGAACATAGGATAGACGGTGTTTCCTATCCCCTGGAAGCCCACTTTGTGCATGTCAGTGAAGATAATCAGATTGCCGTAGTTTCCCTGCTTTACCGCCCAGGCCCAGCTAATACCGCACTGGATGCCTTATTAAAAAATATGCCCTTTAATGTGGGTGAAACCAAACGTCCCGGCGTTCGTGATCTGGAATTATTTGAACGTGACAAGGTGGTTAAAAACTACTTCCGTTATAGTGGATCTCTGACTACACCACCCTGTACTGAAGGGGTGATCTGGATTGTTATGCAGACCCGTTCCAATGTAAATAAGCTGCAGTTAGAAGCTTTCCAGTATGCGCTTAAACATCCTAACAATCGCCCGGTTCAGCCTCTGAACGGTCGTGTTGTCGTCAAGAAAATTCCAACGGCTAAATAAACAGCCGTTTCGGAGACACATCTCCAGGTGCGGGCAGATTGTCTGTGCCTGGTTCTTATACTTACTTCCTGTTTTCCCGCCGTTGCCAGATCCAGCAGCCCAGAAATGCAAACAATAATCCCGATATTAAAAAGATAAAAGCAATGGGAGTGAAAATATCATCTCTCAGCGAAAAATAAAGGGAAATAGCGCTGCCGATAATAACGGCCAGTCCTGCATTAAAAAAAGCCTGTTTTGATATGGAAGCCATAGTAACCACCATTCCGGTTATAACCATAATGATAAAATGCCCCAGTGCTGCAATTGAATAGGTAAAAATCTGTGACCAGGAGGCCAGGGAAGGATAGCTTTTTATAAGATAGTTAAAACCAACCGATGCCATAATAACCACAAGCTGGTTAAGCAGCTCAAGCAGCAGCAGAGTGACAATGCCAAGACTGATGGCCTTAATACTATTTAGCATTAACAGGCGCCTTAAGGTTAATGCTTGTATGGCCGGTACTGAAACCGCTGGCTTGCTGGTGGCCGCCTCCGCCGAATAAGGCCGCAATTACTGATACATCGATCGCTTTATCTCCGCCTGAACGAAGCTGCCAGCTACGGCGATCCGGCTTGTCTTCATAAGCGGCGGCAAAAGGGTGGCCTGCAGATAACTGGTTCAGCAATTCACTGCCGATACTGGAAGGGGCATTAACAACTGGTACCGTGTAACCGGCAATATTGCCCATAAACGCCGCCTGTTTATATTGCCTGATCTGTTTCTTTATGTGGCGTTCAAGAATCAGCCCTTCGGTATGTAAATTTTTCAGAGCCTGTTTGTCTTTTAACCAGCAGGCCCACTGCTTTCGTTTCAGGGGATGGGACATCAGTGCTGAAATAATGGTGCGGGTATTGTTAAGTTTAAACTGCCAGAGATCATTGTCCTGAATATGCTTTAACAGCTTTGGTACCGGACCCCTATGAAAGTATTTCCAGCTTAAAACGGCACCGGATTGCTGCATATCAAAATGCAGTGACAGATTGGGTGTTTTTTGCAGATCATTTAGTTCTTTATAAGCACTGATATGGTGATCAATCAGAATCACTTTATGTGCTCTCTGACAAAGTTTCTGCATATCATTACGCTTATAGCTGAAATCCAGGATGTAAACGATATGATCGCTACAGTCCGGTGGTGCAGTGCCGTGTTTACCTTTATGAAAATTAAGGTGTTTTTTTTTGTAACCGGGCTGCTGTTTAAAAAACAGCCAGGCGGCTACTGCTGCACCAAAGCCGTCAGGACAGTTGGCATGATAAATAATAGTGACTGGATGGGGCATAGTGTTCAGCTTAAACTATCCTTAATGATTTGAGTAAAGTCGCCAGCACAAACCGGCTGGCTGTAATAATACCCCTGAGCTATGTCACAATCCAGTGTCTGCAGATATTTTAACTGTTCACTGGTTTCCACTCCTTCTGCAACTACTTTCAAATTTAGTCCGTGTGCCATGGCAATGGCGGCATTAACCAGTTCCCTGTCAGCCGGATCGATGGCAATATCTTTAATAAAACTGCGATCAATTTTCAGAACATTAAATGGATACCGACGTAAATAGCTCAGGGACGAGTAACCGGTACCAAAATCATCCATGGCCAGTTTGATACCTATACTGCTGATGCGGTTTAAAGCTTCATTAATATAGTTGTGGCCGTTTAATAATACCCCCTCAGTAATTTCAAGTTCCAGGGTATTGGCTGATAAATTACTGTTTTCAATGATTTTGAGTATTGAGCCAACCAGATCGGGATCACGAAACTGTCTGGGTGACAGGTTAATGGCAATATTAAAATCTTGTATGTATTGCTGCTGCCACTCATGTGTTTGCCTGACAGCCTGTTGAAAAACAAACTGGCTAATGGGGATGATCAGGCCTGTTTGCTCACAAACAGGAATAAACTCAACTGGAGATATATTTCCCAGAACCGGATTATGCCAGCGCAACAGGGCTTCGGCACCAATAAGTTTGCCATTATGAATATTAATTTTAGGTTGATAGAATACTTCAAATTCATTTCTGGCCAGTGCCCCATGCATATGTTCTTCCAGTTCCAGCCGGCGGGAAGCATCCTGGTTCATTTTTTTAGTAAAATAGGAAAACGTATTCCTGCCTTTCTTTTTGGCATGGTACATGGCGGAGTCGGCATTGCGTAATAGTTCTGAAGTTTCTTTACCATCATTCGGGTAAAGTGCAATGCCGATACTGGCAGTCAGTATTATTTCTCTGGATTCAATTTTAAACGGGGTAAGAAACTGCTTTAACAGATTTTCTGCAATGGCCTGGATATCACTATTGCTATCCAGGCCGCCAATAAGCAGAATAAATTCATCGCCGCCCAGCCGTCCAATGGTATCATTTGCCCGAATAACTTGTTTTAAACGTGTGGCCGCTTCAATTAATAATAGATCACCGCATTCGTGTCCCAGGGTATCATTGACCTTTTTAAAATCATCCAGATCCAGAAATAAAACGGCTATTTTTTGCTGGTTTCGTTCTGCCATATTGAGTAACTGGTTCAGGCGATCCAGTACCAGAAAGCGGTTGGGCAGATCCGTTAAGGTATCATAATAAGCCTGATACTCAATTTTTCGGGCCTGTTTTTTGTGCAGACTAATGTCTATATCAATACAGTACAGCTCAGCTTCATTGTTGCTGTTTTTAAGCAGTACATGACTGGAGAAAACATCAACAGGACTACCATCTGATTTTTTAAGTGTTAACTCGGCAGAGGGAATAGGATGTCCATTATCAATCCAGTCATTGATCCTCTGTATAACCGGTTCACGCATCTCATCCGGAATAATCAGATTTTCCAGTTTTTTCCCAAGCGCTGTGTTTTTGCTATAACCGTACAGCTGTTCACTGGCGGGATTCCAGTAAATAACCTCCCGGTGCTTATTGTACCCATGTACAGCAATGGCATCAGTGGCTTCAAAAACATTTCGAAAACGGGCTTCACTTTCAATTAATGCCTGTTCTATTTTCTTTCTCTGATGGATTTCTTTTTTTAGACGGAATAGCCAGTAAGTGAACAGGGCAAATAACAGGGCAATGGCAATGCCAATATAAATAAGTTTTCTAAGAGAAATACCCTGCTGTATATGCATACCTCGCCATTTAAAAAGGATCTGATCTTTTTGTTTATTGCTAATCTGCTTTAATGCTTTTTTCAAAATGGATAATAAAACTGCTTTATCTTTAGGTACGGCAAAGCGATGCTGATTTTTATACCCGGTATGACCAGAAATACGCAGGTTAAGCAGGTTGTTTTTCTGAATAAGAAAGTTGCTATAGATGGCATCTCCGATATAAGCATCGGCCAGCCTATAATCAAGGTATTGGAGTGCTTCTGAACCATTTGCAACATTAACTATTTTAATATCCGGGTAATGTGATTTTATTAAGTCATTAAGAAAAAAGCCTTTTTCAAGGACCACACGTTTACCTTTCAGGTAACTGATACTGCCTATAAAACCTTTCTGAATATCATTTATAATAACAATAGGAGTCTCTATATAGGGTTCAGAAAATAGCAGATATTTTTCTCGTTCTGGGGTTTTGTTTGCATCTGAAAACATGTCCAGACGATTGGCCTTTGCCAGATCAAGGGTTTCCTGCCAGCTGACCGTTTTTTTGATTTTAAACTTTACTTTGAGAATATTCTGTATCAGAGTCAGGTAATCCGCAGACATTCCCTGAAGCTGCTGATTGTTATCCAGCCATTCAAAAGGGGCAAATGACGGGTCAATACCCACTTCAATGACAGGATGCTGAACTAACCATGTTTTTTCCTCAAGGGAGAGATTAAGATGAGTTTTTACGTGATTGGAATTATTATTAATAATTGAATTATCGGCTAAAGATGGATTTATTAATAACAGTATAAATAAAATTATCAGATAATTAATATTCATGAATCTTGCAGAGAAGAATCGATACAGAACCCCCTTAACAGTATGCGCTGATATTTTAAAACTCATGTACTGAGATTAGTAAACAGGGCGTAATGTGTCAAACCTGAAATGAGATATTAACCTGAACTCTGGATAAGAACTAAAAAATATTGAACTAAATGCCTGTTTCTCGATCAGATCATTTAATGACCAAATCAAATGAATTTGAACAAGGAACAGGCAAGTGACTACTATAGATGAATTGTATTGTAATATCGATGATTTCAACCAGGTCTTTTATCCTGAATGGGAGAAAACACTGATGTAGCTATACTATTCCGGACACACAACTTAAAATACTTTTAAAAAGTGAGTGTGTTCAAAATGACAGATAAACCAAGACAAGCAAAGAGCTATACCCCGGAATTCAGAGAATCGGCAGTACAGTTGGCTATCGAGTCAGTAAAGTCGGTTTCAGTAGTCGCCAGAGAACTGGATGTAAACGCGCTGTGTATAGGATAAACCATCCAGTAATCATTGTTTTTCTCGCAGGGTTAATGAAAGTGTTTGTGGGTCTTTTTCGCTCGGCCACTGAAACTTACCTTTTTCCTGGGTGCGGTAGTAAAGCCAGAAACCATTACGTTCCCAATAGAGAATTTTGAGATTATCGCCTTTGGCGATTACAAAAAACAAAGTCACTGCCATCTCCAATTGTTCTGAAACAAACAGTGATAATCCCTGCGTAGCTTTTCTCATATCAGTGACACTAGAAACCAGATACACCTGATTGACTGGGATACCATTTATCATGAAACCGTCCTGAGTCATTCCAGGACAGGCTTTATCTGATTTAGATCCTTATCAGAATTAATTTCCAGACTAAAACCATTGGTGTGACTTATTTTTATTGACTCTGAATTGATGGACTTAGCCAGCAGGTTGACTGGAATGAGCTGGTTATTGCCACTGTCTGTTTTAGATGGCGTAACATACCCCAGTTTCTTACGATAATAGCTAAAAATATGAGTGGGGATATTACGTTGTTGGCAATAGGCTGCCTAACTTAATTTACTGGCTTGGCACGCCTAGATGTGAAGCTTCATCGAAGCATCTTTTGAATTGGCTGGGGTCATTTATCTCTCCGGATTGTGAATTGAAGATCATAGTCTGACCGGCTTGAGATAATTTTTGAAGGTGGGTTTTAATTGACGGTTACGATTATTTAAAATGGCTGTTAAAGGATAGAGACTTTTCATAAGGATGGTATTTTTTACCGTAGATTTTCAAAATACGCTTAACGTAATTTTGCGTTTCCTTATATGGCGGAATGCCTTTATATCGATCTACTGCTTTTTCTCCGGCATTGTATCCGGCCAGTGCCAGAGCGACATCCCCCCGGTATTCATTAAGCAGCCAGCTTAAATAACGTACGCCGCCCTTAATGTTCTGTTCAGGACTATGGATATTGTTGACGCCGAAACGGCTGGCGGTTTCAGGAAGCAGCTGCATCAGGCCAATGGCGCCCTTATGGGAACGGGCCCTGGCATTAAAACGGGATTCCTGCTGAATAATAGCCAGAACCAGGCGGGGGTCTATATTGTACCCCTGGGCAATTTCACTGGCCTGTTTAACAATTATACGACATTGACCCCGGCATTGACGGGTTTCCCACATGGGAATAGTGCTGGTATCACAAACGGTTTTGCTGGTTTTAAGTTCGGTATCCAGACGGGACAGAATATTTTTTGAGAAATTATCACCGGATTTAGCTGCTGCACTGAACCAGCGAACCGCGACCGCCTCATCTTTGGATACACCCCTGGCATTAAGAAACATCCAGGCCAGGTTGCGTTGAGCATCTGCAGAGCCTTTCAGGGCGGCACGACAGTACCAGTTTACTGCCTTCTGCGGATCTCTGGCAACCCCTTCACCATGTTCATAAGCAATCGCCAGTTCAAGCTGGGCATCTATCAGACCGGTTTCAGCTTTGGCAATGGTTGCCTGCAGAGGCGATTCATAGGCGTAGAGCAGGGTGCTTATGGCTGAGAGCATAAAAGCAAGCAGAAGCAAGGTACTCAAGTTAAATGGTTTTTTCGTATACATATTAAAATCTTAAGCAAGTTTTATACCCCGGATAATTTGTTTATATTTTACAATAATTTAAGTAAAATCAAAACAGACGTTATCGGGTAAACTATATAAAGTGTAAAAAAACCTGACATTACTATGGCAAAATATTATGGAAACAATACCAGAACAACCCCTGATTTCTGATCCGCAATTGCTACTCAGGCTGGCTCGATATAAAATGCCTTTTGGCAAATATAAAGATCGTCTGCTGATAGACCTGCCTGAGCCTTATGTGATCTGGTTTGCCAATAAAGGTTTTCCAGAGGGTGAACTGGGCAGGATGCTGGCTATTGTGCTGGAAATTAAGACTAATGGCCTGGAATATCTGTTTAAGCCGTTAAGAGAAAATCAATTTAAGGAATAATTGTAATAATGAAACGTTTATTTATTATACCGCTGTTAGTACTGGTTTTAGTCATTACAGCCTGTACCACCAGTCCGACCGGACGTCGACAGTTAATGCTGGTTTCTCCGGAGCAGGCTATTAGCGCTTCTAAAGAAGCCTATGTTAAAACCCTTCAGCCGCTGGACGATAAAGGTAAAATTGATAATAATCCGGCTGTAACCAGACGGGTCAAACAGATTACCGGACGTTTAATTGCCCAGGCCATCCATGATTACCCAAGAACCAGAAACTGGGAATGGAGTGTAAAAGTGATTGACGATCCTGAGACCGTTAATGCCTGGTGTATGGCAGGCGGTAAAATGGCTGTTTATACCGGCCTGTTAAACAAGGTAAAGCCCACAGATGATGAACTGGCGCAGGTTATGGGGCATGAAATTGCCCATGCCCTGGCTAATCATACGGCAGAAAAAATGTCGGTGGCTATGGCTTCACAGATTGGTTTAATGGCGGTTGCTGTGGCGGCCAATGATTCCAACCGGGGAGCGGCTTTAACCGGTGCTGCACTGGCCGCCAACCTGGCTATACAACTGCCCAACAGTCGTACGGCTGAGAGTGAGGCGGACAGAATGGGCATTGAACTGGCGGCTAAAGCCGGTTATGACCCTTATGCGGCCGCTACTCTATGGGAAAAAATGGGCCGTGTCGGCGGAGCCAATCCACCGGAATTTCTTAGTACTCACCCGGCACCGGGTAACCGTCAGGCCACGTTACGCGCTCTGGCACCGCAGATGATGAAGTACTATAAAGAGAAAAAGCCACATCCAGTGTACCCTCTGTAAGACATTTAACGGCGATTCTTTATTACAGGGGCTAAACGTTCTGCCATATCCCGTAAAAGCGCTTCGGTGGTTTGCCAGTCAATACAGGCATCAGTGACTGATACGCCGTAATCAAGCTGGCTGAGATCATCCGGTATGGACTGATTGCCGGCATTAAGGTGGCTTTCCAGCATAATGCCCATAATGGACTGATTACCCTCAATGATCTGCTGTACTACATCTCTGGCGACCAGCGGTTGTAAATCATACTGTTTATTGGAGTTGCCATGGCTGCAGTCCACCATAATATTCTGCGGCAGGTTTTCTTCCGCCAGGGCTTTTTCTGCCAGGCTGATATTGACTGAATCATAGTTACTGGTTTTTCCCCCACGTAAAATAATATGGCCGTACTGATTGCCTCGGGTTCTTATCTGAACGACCTGACCCTTCTGATTAATTCCCAGAAAGTGATGAGGTGCAGAGACCGAGTGCAGAGCATTAATAGCGACATTAAGATTGCCGTCAGTACCGTTTTTAAAACCAACAGGGGTGGACAGACCACTGGCCATTTCTCTGTGAGTTTGTGATTCGGTGGTACGGGCTCCGATAGCTGTCCAGGAAAACAGGTCGGCTAAATATTGCGGGGTGACCGGATCCAGTGCTTCTGTGCCTACGGGCAGTTCCAGTTCGGCCATCCAGAGTAATAATTCACGGGCCTGTTCCAGACCCTGACTGACATCAAAACTGCCATTGAGATGAGGATCATTGATCAGTCCTTTCCAGCCGATGGTCGTGCGTGGTTTTTCAAAATATATACGCATAATGATCAGCAGGGTATCACTGAGTTTGTCACTGAGTGCTTTGAGTTTACGGGCATATTCATGGGCGGACTGCAGGTCATGAATTGAGCAGGGACCGGTAATAACGATTAAACGATGATCCCTGCCGCTGAGCACATCACGAATGGCCTGACGTCCATTTAGAACGGTTTGTTCTGCTGTGTGGCTGAGAGGCAGCTTTTGTTTTAATTCACTGGGCGGAATTAAAACCCTTTCTGATATGATATTTGTGTCGTTTAAGTATTCGTTATTCATAGAATAATCTGTCAGATTCACGGTTGATAGCGAGTGATGGTGTACGTCCATCTTACCTGTTTCAGGTCACAATGATAAGTCTCAGTGCATCCAGTCGGGGTTGAATATGCTCAAACAGCTCCTGTAATAAAACCTGTTGCTGCTGATAAAAACGGATTTCCTCGGGACGTATGGCCGGGTTGACTTCAGCCAGAGCCTGCAGACGGTTTATTTCATTATTTAATAAAGCCTCACTGGACTGTACCGCTTCAGATAAAACCTGAGGTGTCTGTCGGGAACAGCATTGCTCAGCCTGCTTAATCATCTTCCGCAGTGTATCTTCTTTTATACTGATAATCTGCTGTGCAGTCTGTTTATTGATGGCTTCAGAAGAAGGAGGAATTGCCTCATGAGGGAGCTGGCTGCTAATTTCCTGCCCATGTTCATCCAGCAGAATACGGATCCGTGTCGCCGGCAGGTAACGGCTGGCATGTAAGCCGTGATGGCTGCTGGTATCCAGTATAAATAAACATTCCATTAACAGGGTACCGGGTTTCAGCCTTAATGATTCCCGTATCGAGAGCTCCATTTTCCTAAGCTCAAGCGTGCTGATGGCTGTGTTGCCCATTTCGCTGCTATGAACCATGTCCATGGCGGTTCTGACCATGGGGTGTTCCCAGGTAAAAAACTGCTGGTCTTCATAAGCCAGGGCAATATCCCGCTGATAGGTAATGGTCATACCGTCATCCGGCAGGCCGGGGAACTGGCTTATCATATGCTCACCGGGCTGAATAATATAACTGCCGGCACTGTGTTCATTATGTTCAATGCCAAAGGCATCAAAGAGCCGGTTCATGTACTGATAAATTGAACTGTGTGCATCGGAGTGTTCTGCCTGGGTTAATAAATTGTCTGCCTGGGGCTGACGGCAGGAGTTATACTCCAGCAGCTTATCACGACCATCATGAAGAGCCTGTTCCAGGGTATGATGCAGGGTTTGAGTTTTTTCTAATAACTGTAACCAGTGCTCATTACTGCTTAAATCGTTATACCACTGCGGCTGCATCAGTAAGGGATAAAGTTGCGGCTGTACCTGCTCAAACACCGTATGTCCCATGGGACAGGTTTTTTCAAAGGCATTTAAACCATGATGATACCAGTGACACAGGATCTCCTGGGCACTGTCGCTTAAAAAGGGAATGTGGATCTGTATGGTATCGGTCTGTCCTATACGATCCAGCCGGCCAATGCGCTGTTCCAGCAGGTCAGGATTAAGGGGCAGATCAAACAGCACCATTTTATGGGCAAACTGAAAATTTCGTCCTTCGCTGCCGATTTCAGAGCAGATCAGCACCGGGCTGCCGTTTTCCATATCGGCAAAAAAGGCGGCGCTGCGGTCACGCTCCAGCAGGCTCATATTTTCATGGAAAGTGGCACAATGAATTCCCCGGTGCCGGTGCAGTGCTTCGGCCAGGTCAACGGCGGTCCGGGCATTAGCGGTAATGACCAGTACCTTGTCAATATCTGCCTGGCTGCGAATGTCCAGCAGCCATTCAGCCAGCCATTTAACTCTGGGATCAAGCTGGTACCAGGCCTGATCCGCTAAATGGTTACTATGGGCAAGCTGATACAGCAGTTCCGGGTATAAAACCAGGCTGGAAAAAACATCGGCCTGATTATTTTCAGACGGGTTTTCAGACTGTGTCTTTAACTCCTGGCTGAACTGCACAATACACTGTTCATAATCATCAGGTAAGGGCTGTGGATGGAAAAAGACCTGCCGTTGAGGAAAACCCTGAATAGCCGAGCGGGTATTACGAAATAGTACCCGTCCGGTACCGTGGCGATCCAGCATATGCTGGATCAGCCATTGTCGGGCCTGTTGCTGCTTCTGGGCATTATTGTTCTGAATCAGTTGCTTCAGGGCAGTCTGGATTGGTTTGTTTTCGGAGACAGTTTGTGTGGCCGGCTGTTCCAGCAAAACCTGTTCCAGGAGCCTGTGAGTCGTATTATCAAAAGCTTCATTACCCAACAGGGCATCAATAGCATGGGCAATACGCTGATATCCCTGTTCTTCCTGGACAAAAGTATCCAGATCCGGAAAACGGTCAGGGTCAAGCAGATGCAGGCGGGCAAAGTGGCTGGCCACACCCAGCTGTTCGGGGGTGGCGGTTAACAGCAGGAGTCCCTGTACCTGGTAGGCCAGCTTCTGGATCAACAGGTATTCATCACTGGCTTCTTCAGGCGACCATTGCAGGTGATGGGCTTCATCGACGACCAGCATATCCCATTCACCGTCCAGAGCCTGCTGAGCCCAGAGTTCATTGCTGTTAAGAAATTCCAGAGAACATATGACCAGCTGCTCAGTTAAAAACGGGTTTAGCTCATTGTCCTGCTGGTGTTCGGTTATGGCCTGGCAGCGCTGCGGGTCAAACAGGCTGAACATCAGGTTAAAACGGCGCAGCATTTCTACCAGCCACTGGTGCTGCAGGTTTTCAGGAACAATAATCAGTACCCGCTGAGCTCGTTCATTAAGCAGTTGATGATGAATGATCAGCCCGGCTTCAATGGTTTTACCCAGACCCACTTCATCAGCCAGCAGTACCCTGGGGGCATAACGGTTGGCCACTTCATGGGCAATATAAAGCTGGTGCGGGATCAGGGCAGTACGGCAGCCGGTCAGTCCGTTGAGGGGATCATGAGAAAGGCGGTTAAGCTGTTCTATGGTCTGATAACGTAATTCAAACCAGGATTCAGGGTCTATCTGGCCGCTGAACAGACGCTCAGCAGGCCGGTTGAACTGTACAAAATGATCCAGTTCCTGTTCGGCGAGGTGAACAGGCTTGCCGGAACAGTCATGAGCATGATAAGCAACCAGACCATCGGTTTCTATCACTTCATCAATGATTACGGACTGACCTGCAACGGTGTTGACCGTTTCACCGGGTGCATAAATTATACGTGTCAGCGGTGCATCCATTCTGGCATAGGTACGGGTTTCATCTCCGGCAGCAAAATAAATGCTGACAGTTCGCAGGTCGGTGTCAATAATTGTCCCCAGACCTAACTGGATCTCTGTATTACTAACCCATCGCTGACCAGCAATAAACTCAGTCACCTGCTAAAGCCCTGCACCTAAGACCTTGTACCTAAAACCTGTAATTATTCATAAACACGTATTAAATCGGGCACTTCCTTACTGGCTTTTTCCAGCTGATCTTCAAGATCCACCGGGTTGGGGACACGTACTGAAGGCACATTCCAGCCGCCGGGCATAGTCCCCAGATCATCGGGGGCAGCAATTAAATCATCCCACATAACGGCCAGTCCTTCTTTAGGATCGCCAGGGTTAAACCAGTCACTGGGGTGTTGATTTTTTAATGGAAATTCTTTTCGACTCCAGAAACTGTCTTTGGAACCAAAGGGCCAGGTTTCCCAGGGGGCATCATTGCCGTTAAAGGGGCCGAAGCCCATGTTTTTAAAGGGGCCGCTGCCTCCGCGACGACCTGCATTTGGATTGTTAACCGGTGGCGGTGGCTTACTGGTATAGGTACCATTAATATACGGGTTATTGGCGTATTCTTTCGGGATGTCAGGATCGCGAATAACAACGGCTGAATTTCCAGGTGTTGACTGGTTGCCCGGACCCGCAAAAGGCGGATTTAACGGTGGCGCTCCAGCAGGGCGAGGCGGCGGAGGTATATAACCCGGTCTTGCCTGCGGTGCTGGCGGCACACCGTTTCTGGTATAAGGAGCACCATTTCTGGCATAAGGAGGTGGCATCGCACCAGGTCTTACGCCAGGTCCAACAACAGGACGAGGTCCAGCTACTGGTCCGGGTCTGCTATAGGGTACGGGGCGATTTACTGGTGGTCTGGCTGAATAAGGTCTGATATTATCTGGATAAGGCCGGGTATTATTATATGGGGTATTAGTATACCGGGGCTTGTTATAATTGCCGGCCATCGGGCGCCTGACTGTCTGAACCGGAGTCCGGTTAACAGGTTTGGCCGTGCTGGTAACCGCTGTTCTGGGTCTGCTTACTGGTCTATTAAATGCCTCGGCAGGCGGATAACGGTATTCCTGGCCCTGGAAATTGACAGTATCAGTATTGAGCGCAGTCTCACTGGCATGGGCTCCCCCCAGACTGAACCCGACAACAGCCAGAAAAGTCGGAACTGTGCAGGCAGTCATAATTAATTTACGGTTTTGGAAGAGCATTGTTTTCTCCTTACTTCTGCTCATTTATAATAATCTATATAGTATAGACCTTATTTTAAAATCTATCCATTACTATTTGCTAATATACTAAAATATAGGGAAACTACCTACTCTTAGAGTTCAAATAGTGCTCAAGCAGCAGGTTATAGATCTTACACGTTCAATTTTACGGAGACAGTATTATTTTAGGTTTTTTAAAAACAACCCCGGTTCTGGATGAAGAATCGGTACAATGGTTATTTGATGTCTATGCCTGGGCATTGGAAAATTTTGATGCCGATCTGTTCTTTGAAGACAGTATTCTGGTTATCCCTTCTAACCGGTATTTTCCGGGTACGGCTTCCAGTGCAGAGGAAATGGCGCAGATTATCTTTGACAGGGTCAGGGAATACGCCGGTTTAAAACACTGGCCCTGTCGATTAACTACGGATCAGACCTGTCTAACCCGACAGGCTCAGTTAACGATTCAGGGTTCTTCTTTAAGAACGATGGAAGGGCGTATTGCTGATAGTCAGAATGAGGCTGAGAGCCTGGCTATTTTATATGACCCTCGCCAGGTGACGAATCCGGAAGCCATTATTGCTTCTTTTTCTCACACACTGGCTCACTATCTGGGTTCAATGGCGCAAAATCTACCGCCGGGCGGAGAAGATAACTGGCCGCATATTACTGAAGTACTGGCGGTTTTTATGGGCTTTGGGCTGATGTTTGCCAATAGTGCCTTTGAATACCGCAATACCACCTGCGGCAGTTGTCAGCCGCAGAAAGTTCAGCGTCAGTCGTTTCTGTCACAATATGATATAACCTATGCTTTGGCTATTTTTGCTGTCCTTAAGGATATTCCGCTTAAGGACGTAAACCCTCATGTGAAGAAATCCCTGCGCAGTTATTTTAAACGGGCTTATAAAGATGTGCAGAAACACTCAGGTGAGTTGCAGCGTTTGCAGGCTTTTCATACAGGCACAGCTTTAAGCAGCCCCCCGTAAGATAAAACTGAATCCAGATCTAAGGAATGTAGCGATTAGGCACTTTTTTTATTTTATTTGTGATAATAATTTTACTATAGTCTTATTCAGGTTTTTTATTAATAGCAGGTATTAGTATGAGTGATTCTAAGTCAATTGGTATTTTGACTGCCGGAGGTGACTGTCAGGGCCTGAATGCCGCCATTCGTGGTGTGGCAAAATCGGCTATTAAACAATATGGAATGGAAGTTATCGGCTTTCTGGATGGTTTCAGAGGCCTGGCGGAGAATCGTTATGAACGTCTGGGGGATGACAATCTGTCAGGCATCCTGACTTTTGGCGGCACAATTCTGGGTACCAGCCGGGATAAGCCGCATAAAATGTCCATTGGTGATAAAGTGGTGGATACCATCTCTCAGGCTGAAGACAACTATCAGAAACTGCATCTGGATGCGCTGGTCTGTATCGGCGGCGGCGGGACTCAGAAAAATGCCCTGCGCCTGCTGAAAAAAACCAGTATGAAAATTATTACTCTGCCCAAGACAATAGATAATGATGTCTGGGGCACCGATGCCTGTTTTGGTTATGATACGGCAGTAGAAATTGCCACCGAAGCGATTGACCGCCTGCACTCTACGGCTTCCAGTCATCACCGGGTTATGGTGGTAGAGGTTATGGGGCATAATACCGGCTGGCTGACAGCGGCCTCTGGACTGGCAGGCGGTGCTGATGTCGTGGTGATTCCGGAAATTCCTTATGATATTAATGTCATAAGAGATGCCCTGATTAAACGTAACCGTAAAGGTAAGCGTTTTTCTATTGTCGCTGTTGCCGAAGGTGCCCGTCCGGAAGATGAAAGTGAAATGCCTGAGGAGTGTGAAGACAGTGCCGCTATACATCTGACTCATCGACTGGCAGAATTAACCGGCCTGGAAACCCGTCTGACCAGTCTGGGGCATGTAATGCGCGGCGGTAGTCCCTCAGCCGCAGATCGTATTCTGGCCACCAAGCTGGGTACAAAAGCAGTGGATCTGATTGCACAGGGACAGTCCGGTGTTATGGTGGCCGAGCGGGGCGGTTATGCAGTGCCGGTTCCACTGGAAGAAATTGCCGGTAATCGACGTATTATTCCTGATGATCATCCATTACTGGAAAGTCTGAGAAGTTTGGGGATTTGTCTGGGCGATTAGATTTACTTTAAGTGGGCAGGGTTAATTTCCAGAGCTAAACACTATTGTTCCTGACTGGTTTAGTTATAAATATTTCCTTAATGAATGATAATTATTATTCAGCTTTTTTAACTTGTTCTGCTTGGCCAGGATAAAACTGCGATATTTACGGACAACAACGTCCTCACGGTTGCCGTTAAGCGCCATGATTTTGTCGATTTCCTGCTCCAGTTGCATAATTTCGTGCAGGAGCCGATCGGATAACTGGCTATTACTATCCATATATTATCTGCACATCTTGCTTCACAATAAAGATCTCAATCTCAGTAAGTATTCCTGCTTAGCCCTTTGTTGATTTAGTTAGGATTATGTTTTTCATTATAAGCATCTCTGTAGCCTACAATTGTAGGAAATTACCTAAACTTTCTGTAAGAAAGGTGATTTTTTGGCGTAAGTTGCACTTTTTACTGATATAAGGCTTATATATTTAGACTTACCGGTCTTTCAGACGTTCAGCGAGTGGGTTATAATGCGCTGTTTTCGTTAGCTCTTAATCTTTAATTCTAAATACTGGTTGGTTTATAAAATGCCTGTTGTTACCTTGCCTGATGGTTCTACTCGTCAATTTGATTCGGCTGTTTCAATTCATGATATCGCTGCGGATATTGGTCCCGGTCTCGCTAAAGCGGCTTTAGCCGGTAAAGTGGACGGTAAGCTGGTGGATACATCCTATGTGGTTGACAGGGATGCCCAGGTGGCCATTGTGACCGACCGTGATGAAGAAGGTCTGGAGGTTATCCGTCATTCTACAGCGCATTTACTGGCGCAGGCTGTTAAGGAACTGTTCCCCGATGCTCAGGTGACTATCGGTCCGGTTATTGAAGATGGTTTTTATTATGACTTTGCCTATAAAGAAAGTTTTACCCCGGAAGATCTGACGGCCATAGAGAAAAAAATGGCCGAACTGGTCAAACAGAATTATCCCATTACCCGCACAGTTAAGTCCCGTGATGAAGCGGTTAAGTTCTTCCGTGATATGGGTGAAGAATACAAGGCCGAAATTATTGAAAGTATTCCTGCCGATGAAGATTTATCCTTATATCAGCAGGGTGATTTTATCGATCTGTGCCGCGGCCCGCATGTCCCTTCTACCGGTAAGCTTAAATCCTTTAAATTAATGAAACTGGCCGGTGCTTACTGGCGCGGTGATTCTAATAATGAAATGCTGCAGCGTATCTACGGCACCGCCTGGGCCAACAAGAAAGATCTGAAAGCCTATCTGCATCGTCTGGAAGAAGCAGAAAAACGCGATCACCGCAAACTGGGCAAGCAGCAGGATTTATTCCATATGCAGGAAGAAGCACCGGGTATGGTGTTCTGGCATGATAAGGGCTGGATCATCTATCAGGAAGTGGAGCAATATGTACGTAAGGTACTGGTTAAAAACAACTACCAGGAAGTCCGTACACCCCAGGTTGTGGATCGCAGCTTATGGGAAAAATCTGGTCACTGGGACAAGTTCAGCGACATGATGTTTACCACCCATTCCGAAAACCGGGACTATGCTGTTAAACCAATGAACTGTCCCTGTCATATACAGATTTTTAATACCGGCCTGAAATCCTACCGTGATTTACCTTTGCGTATGGCAGAATTTGGTTCCTGTCACCGTAACGAACCTTCCGGTACCCTGCATGGTTTAATGCGGGTAAGAAATTTTGTGCAGGATGATGCGCATATTTTCTGTACTGAAGATCAGATCCAGAGCGAAATTTCAGAATTTATTGATTTACTGTTTGCTGTTTATAAAGATTTCGGTTTTACCGATATTCAGATCAAGCTTTCCACCCGTCCGGAACAGCGGGTGGGTTCCGATGATGTATGGGACAAGGCAGAAGCGGCACTGGAAGCGGCTCTGGACAGTAAAAAACTGGACTGGGAGCTGCAGCCGGGTGAAGGGGCTTTTTACGGTCCAAAAATTGAATTCTCTCTAAAAGACTGTATCGGCCGGGTCTGGCAGTGCGGTACGGCACAGGTGGATTTCTCCATGCCCGGCCGTCTGGATGCCCACTACATTGATGAGCACGGTGAAAAACAGGTACCGGTAATGATTCACCGCGCCATTTTAGGTTCCCTGGAACGCTTTATTGGTATTCTGATTGAAGAACACGCCGGTAAGATGCCTTTATGGCTGTCTCCGGTTCAAACCGTGGTTATGGGGATCACCGATAAACAGGCCGATTATGTGACCGACGTGGTCAAACAGCTTAAAGATGCCGGTTTCAGAGCTGAAGCGGATTTAAGAAATGAAAAAATCGGCTTTAAGATCCGTGAACATACCCTGCAGCGGGTACCTTATATACTGGTCGCGGGTGACCGGGAAATCGAGAATAATACCATTGCAGTACGAACCCGTGACGGTGAAGATCTGGGGGCCATGAGCCTGGCTGATTTAATGGCTAAAATGACTCAGGAAATTAAAACTTACGGTCTTGAAAATCAATAAGTTGTTTGTTATTGAAGGTTTTTTGCTGTTTCTAAGAATGTAACTGTTCAGCGTGTTTAGATTTTGTGCCAGTTCAAGGCATTTTCGCACGGAGAATGTGAGCGTATATCAATACGTGACCATTTGAGTACGAAAATAACGCATCTCTTACCTACAAGAGTGGTGCAAAAGATGAATACGCTGGATAGTTACAAAAAACTTGAACAACACAGTAGTAATTCCTGAAAAAGTTTACTAAAATACGGCGTTCAGTAGACTTTGGTAAAGCAGTTACGGTCGGATATACTGATTTAACTCATTTAAAACTAAAATTTAAAACGAATAGCTAAGCAAAAGGCAGGAGAACAAACCATCGCAGTCCCAAGAAAACAGTTTGACAAGTCCAGGTCAAACACCCCTCGTATAAACGATGAAATAACCGCCAGAGAAGTTCGGGTAACGGGTTCCGACGGGGAATCACTAGGCATTATGAGCCTGATGGAAGCCAAAAAGCTTGCCGAAGCAGAAGATTTTGATTTAGTGGAAATTGCAGCAACTGCCAATCCACCCGTAGTCCGTATTATGGACCATGGCAAATTTATTTTTGAGCAGAAAAAGAAAAAGGCTCAGGAAAAGAAAAGACAGAAACAAACCCAGGTTAAAGAGGTCAAACTCAGACCGGGGACTGAAGAAGGCGATTACCAGGTCAAATTACGCAACCTGACTCGTTTTCTTGAAAATGGTGATAAAACCAAGGTTACCCTGCGTTTCCGCGGACGGGAAATGGCTCACAGAGAGCTGGGACTCGAAATGCTGGAACGGATAGCCAAAGATCTCGAAGACATTGCCAATGTTGAACAACGGGCAAAGCTTGAAGGTCGTCAAATAGTTATGGTGCTGTCGCCAAAAAGCAACAAAAAGTAACCACCTTGCAGAGACCTTCCTCGGGTTTTCCAGCCAGGTTAAAGTGTTACTCAATGTGCTTTTAAAATGTGCTTTAAATAAGTTGCACTTTAAACTTCCTCCTTTAATCTCTTTTATAAAGAGTAAAGGCAGAGAGGTAATCACAATGCGTAAAATTTTTAGAGGTGAATTATGCCAAAAATGAAATCCAAACGCGGCGCTTCCAAGCGTTTTCGCGTTACCGCTTCTGGTCGTATCAAGCGCGGAAATTCCAACCGCAGCCATATTCTGACCAAAATGACCACCAAGCGTAAGCGTCATTTACGTGCACCTGATGCCATTGATAAATCAGATGTTCTTTCCATCAAACGCATGCTGCGTTTAAAGTAAGATAAGGGAGTAGCGTAAAATGGCAAGAGTAAAACGTGGTGTACAGGCCCGTGCCCGTCACAAGAAAGTTATCAAGCAGGCGAAAGGTTATTCCGGACGCCGTAAAAATGTCTATCGCGTTGCGGTCCAGGCCGTAACCAAAGCCGGTCAATACGCCTATCGTGACCGTCGTCAGCGTAAGCGTCAGTTCCGTCAGTTATGGATTGCCCGTATCAACGCCGGTGCGCGTGAGCACGGTTTAAGCTATAGCCGTATGATCAATGGCCTGAAAAAAGCCAATATCGAAATCGACCGTAAGGTACTTTCTGATATGGCCATTACCGACAAACCAGCATTTGCTGCCATTGCTGAACAAGCCAAAGCAGCACTTTCTGCATAGCCGGAACCGATTGCCGACCCTGAAGCCAATAATATCTGAACAGTTATTTACTCAACAGTTATTTTTCTCAGGGTTGAGATCAACAAAAGGGGAAAGGCGAAAGTCTTTCCCCTTTTTTGTTCAGCTTTTCGTTGAGCTGAATAAACAAAACCTATCCAAAATTAACAATTACCAATAACAAACAGAGGTACATGGTGGAAAACCTGGACAAGCTGGTTGATGAAGCACAAAACGCCATACAAAGTGCAGAACAAATTGATACCCTGGAGCAGATCCGGGTGCAGTATCTGGGCAAGAAAGGCGCAATTACCGCTTTAATGAAAGAGCTGGGCAAATTATCAGCAGAAGAACGGCCCAAAGCCGGGCAGGTGATTAACCAGGCCAAGCAGGCCGTGCAGCAGGCCATTGCAGATAAAAAGACCGCTCTGCAGGCCGCCGCCCTGGCAGAAAAACTGCAGGCGGAAAAAGTGGATGTTACCCTGCCGGGACGCGGGCAGCGTATCGGCGGTCTGCATCCGGTATCCAGAACCATGCAGAGAATTCAGTCCCTGTTTGCTGAAATGGGCTTTGAAGTTAAAACCGGTCCGGAAGTTGAAGACGATTACCATAACTTTGAAGCGCTTAATATCCCTGAGTCGCATCCGGCACGAGCCATGCACGATACCTTTTATTTTGATCCTCATACAGTATTAAGAACCCATACCTCACCGGTACAGATCCGTACCATGGAAGCCCAGCAGCCGCCGCTGCGTATTATTGCTCCGGGACGGGTTTATCGCTGCGATTCTGATGTGACCCATACCCCTATGTTTCATCAGGTAGAAGGTTTAATGGTGGATGAAGAAGTCAGTTTTACCGACTTAAAAGGCATTCTGGACGATTTTCTGAAACAGTTTTTTGAAAAAGATCTGAAGGTCCGTTTCCGGCCTTCCTATTTCCCCTTTACCGAACCTTCGGCAGAAGCGGATATTGAATGTGTGATGTGCGGCGGTGAAGGCTGCCGCGTCTGCAGTCATACCGGCTGGCTGGAAGTGCTGGGCTGCGGTATGGTACACCCTGAAGTGTTCCGCCACTCCGGTATTGACAGTGAAAAATACACTGGTTTTGCCTTTGGTATGGGCGTAGAGCGACTGACTATGCTGCGTTACGGGGTCAATGATTTACGGCTGTTTTTTGAAAACGATTTACGCTTTTTAAAACAGTTTGCCTGATATCTTACAT